>CAXMLS010000468.1:0-5384 GCA_964194235.1 uncultured bacterium
GATGTGTATAAGAGACAGCCTCACTACCGATCAATCCGGCCGCGCCCTATTCGTCGCGCCTTTGAATCCCGGCATAATTTTCGGTTCTATAGCCGGGCGAGCCGGCCGAGTGCCTACCACCGTAATCGCGCCCTCCGCCGAAGCCTCGACCGCCAGCGTAACGTCCGCACCGCGCGTCGCATCGCTCAGCGACCGTTTCGACATCCTCGGCCAGGGCTTCTGCGGCGATGCTGACGCCAACACTGTTACGATCGGCGGACAAACTGCGCTGGTCCTTGCTGCTTCGCCAACATCGCTGGTTATTCTTCCGCCCAGCGAGCTGGGACCTGGTGCAGCCCGCGTCGAAATTGCCTGTGCAAAAAATACCTTTCTCAGCTTGTCGATTACGTTCCTCGCTCTCGAGCTGCACGCCAATGCCTCATCGCTCGCGCCCGGAGAACGCCGCAAGCTCACCGTCAGCGTGGCTGGCACCTCCGCAAAAATTCTCCTGGAAGCAAAAAATCTCGCGCCCGATATCGCCGAACTCGCTGGAGGAAACTCCGTCCGCCGCGCCTCCACCGGAGGCCCGGAGAACGCTGCGCACTTCGAAGTAATCGGCCGTCGCCGAGGCAGCTTCATCATCTCCATCCACCTGGTACCAACGACCGCCCACCTCGCGCCCTGACCGTTGCGCATGTCCGAAATTATTAGACGGACCTCGCCCGGATTATTTGATGTTTTGAAGTTTTGATTGTTCAGTTTTTGTTTGCGAAAATTGCGGTAACAGCTTTATATGTTGCGTTTCGCCGTCGAATCTACCGGCAGCTCCAGCGTCCCCTGCACTTCCAGCTCCGCTTGCGTCGAGCTCGTCCCCAACAGATTGTCTAGCGTGTTCTGCGTTTTTTCCAGCCGCTTGTCCGCGTCGTTATAGCACTGCTGCGAATTCTTGATGTGCGTGCCCAGCTTTGTAAACACGTCCGTGAACGTTTCCATTTGTTTGTGCATGCCGGAGAGACTCGAGAATATCCGCATGGCATTTTCTTCGATCTGCATTCCGCGCAAGCCCATTGCGATTACGCAGAGGTGCGCGTAAAGCGTGTTAGGCGAAACGGCAATCACTTTTTTTCCGCGGCAATAACTGTCCAGTTGCTGGCCCTTATTGTCCGGCAGCATCAGCATTTCGTAATAAACGCTTTCCGACGGCACGAACATCAGCGCCACATCCAGTGTGCCTTCGCCCGGCACGATATATTTTTTTGCTATGGAATCCGCGTGGCCCTTCACCGCCGTCACGAAAGCCTTTCTCGCTTCATCACCATCAGTGGATATCCGGCGAAATGCATCCAGTGGAAATTTGGAATCGATAGACATTAGTTTCTTATCGCGAAGAAAAATCACCGCATCGGCAACCTCGCCCGACGAAAATCGATACTGTGACGCGAACTGCGACGGCGGCAGGCAATCTTCCAGCAACCGCTCCAGCGTCACTTCGCCCAGCATGCCGCGGCTTTTCGCCCCGCCAAGAATATCTTCCAGCGATTTCGTCGCCGAGGAAACGTTACGGCTTAACTCCTGGAACGCGCCCAACTGTTTCTGAATCTCGCCCATCTGCTCTCGCGCGTTTTTTAGCTCCGTGGCAATGGCATTCTGACCCTGTGTGGCGATCGTCGCTGAATTCGACACACCGTCCTGCAGCGCCTTCGTCACGCTCTCGAGCCGTTGTGCCACCGTCTGACCGATGCTGGCCATCTGGCCGGTACTTTGCGCCTGTGCCGTCGCGATGGTTTGCAAATCGCGGCGCAACTCATTCATTTGCGATTCCAGTACATTGCCTTTTCTCTGGCTATCCTTGCCTTGCAGCACCAGCCAGATGACCAGCACCACCACCAGAACCGCCATCGTGATCGCGACAACCGTCATTCTTTCTCCTGTGATCGACCCTGTTGAAACGCTGCTGTGATATAGCGGTTACCCGTGTACTTACTTTATAGCACCGCCGTCATATCTAAAAATATGCCTAATGCATTGCAGGCTCATGGATGGAATTAACCCGTATGGATGAACAAGCGGAGAATAATTGGAAGGATTTCTGAACAAATTAAGGAGAATTCCGGGCGCCGGTAATATTTCTAGTCAGCCACGCTCAACAGCTTGCAGTATCGCTCCCTTAGACACATCGCGCTTTGCGGTCCGGGCCTTCAGTATCGTGGCTATCGAAATCAAAATTGCCGTGGCAAAGTTCGTGAAAATAATTGCTTGCGCGTGCAGCAATAGCCCATAGACCAGCCATAAGATTACTCCGAACAAATAAAGCGCCAGCATTCCGTATGAGAGGTCACGCCCGCCTTGCTTCCAGATTTTCACCACCTGCGGCACAAATGCAAAGGTGGTGCAAAAACCCGCCACCGATCCCACGATTGTGATCCACGTATCCGAGGCCATTGCGTCTCCATCTGTCGCAGCTATATATACTTGTCCAGGAACGCCAACAATCCAGTCTACAAGTATCGTAGCTTAGCAGTGACAGATCGATGCAATGCAACATTCCGTTGTGCTGTTACATAAAAATGAATCTTTGATGTAAGCAAGGAAGAAGTTTCGACTTGCGCGTGAAGCTGAATTCACTGCACTCAAATCTTACTTCTGCGCACGCGCCATATACTGATCGCCTGTTTCCGTGGTCATCGCTGCAACCTGCTGCATCGTTGCCGAAGGCGGAACGGGGCGGAAGTCCGAATCCATTTCCTTCGTGCGTACCGAAATGGTTTTGAAAAAAAGTGCCTTGCCGTTCATTTCCACATCCATGGTGGTCACTTCCCAGCATCCCGCACCGACATCCCGCTGTTTCACCAGGAATGTTCCACCCTTATCCAGATGACCCAGCAACCCGCCGCCGAACTTTACGTCGCTGTTCAACTGCCCGCTGATCTCCACCAGCCGTTTCTGCTTCAAGTCCAGCGTTAACGTGCCTTCCATGTGATGAAAAACCAGCGCCGAATATCCCGAAGGCCGAAACTTTGCATTCGGGGTAAATCGCAATTTAACCCGGTCGCCATCTTTGTTTTCCTGCTGGAACAGAAAAGCCTCCGGAATCATGGTCATCATGTTCTTGGCTTGCTTGGCGTCTTCTTCCTGCTGCTGCTTTTGCTTTTTCAGTTGTTCGTGGTTGCTTAATAACTTTTCAACGCGCTGGTATTCCATTAGTCGCTGCTTCTCGTTAAGCGGTTTGCCATTCACCGCCATCAACCGGTCAATCTCTGCAGCTTTTGTCTGGCATGCGGCGAACAGCTGCTGCTTCCCGTCTTTATCCTGAAGCTTCCGGTAACACCAGAGCGACGTGTCCGCAGCCTGCGCGCGTATTTCATGCTGCAGTACGTCCCGCACCAGCGCGTTTAAATTGGGATCAGGTTTTACCGGTGAAGAAGAAAGGTTGATTTGCTGCCTGGCTTGACCCGAGGATTTAGTCTGGGCGGGAGACCCGGCGCATAAAGCTAGGGCGCAGAATCCAGTAAGCGCTGCTCGCCTGAATTGCTTGTTCAGGTTGTTTTTGCTCAACTTGGGCAAGTGTCTCACCTCGCCAAAACCTCCGCGGCGCATGCGCTTCGCATAACTCGAACCGCTAGTGCGCCCCGCGTTTTCTCAGCGTGGCTAAAGGATAAGGCCCGTACGTGGCGCGCTCGGTAAATTCCTGATCGCGTTGCGCGTCCACCAGGTGCTCTCTGCCGACCATAAAGGCGGCGAAGCCCAACAGTCCCATAATCATCAAAATGCCCGCGATAGCAAGCAGCATCGTAGCACCTCGTGTTTTAACTGATTTGCAGCCGGGGACGATGCAATATGCTCTTGTTTGCCAATCCCGTCGATAAGGTTGTTTAGGTAAGAGCCTAACGGAATCGCTGTACGTTCGTTTCCGCAACTCTCAAACTCATCCCTTCATGTCACGTTTTCCGATAAACTGAATACCCCAGGCCCGCACGCGGGTCCTCAGAAGTTGCCCAAAACTACTTCGTACCGAGATCAGGACTAAACATGAAAATTGCATCCCGCGAACAACCCGTGCACCCTACGCAGCTCAATATCGAGGCCATCGCGAAGCTCGAGCACGATGCACTGCATCGTCGCACCGTCACGGAACACGCCAGCGACGCCATCGTTAAATTTATCGGCAGCGTCGCGTTTCTGCTTCTGCAGGTGCTTCTCGTGCTTACTTGGAGCGCCATCAACCTAGGCTTCATTCCTGCGGTGAAGCCGTTCGATCCCTTTCCGTTCGGAATTTTGGCGCTGGTCATTTCGTCGGAAAGCGTTGTCCTGACCATCTTTGTTCTGGTCAGCCAAAACCGCATGACGCGCCAGGCCGAAAAGCGCGCGCATCTTGATTTACAGGTGGGCATGCTCGCGGAGCAGGAATTGACTGCATTGCTTCAGATGCAGCACAAAATCTGCCAGCGTCTCGGCGTCGACGTGGAATCTGCAAGGCACGATCTCAAAGGCTTCAGCGATGCCACGGATGTTCACAAACTGGCAAGCGAACTGGAAGACAAGCTTCCCGGTCAATAAGCACGAGCCGACTTTAGATGTTCGGCCATGGTTCCTGAAAAATATTGCGACACCGTGTGACTTGGTTTTTGCGAGTGCGGAATTACCCAGGCAGATTGCGCAGAACTAATTTGCGGAGTTTGCTGCGGTCGTTGTCGTTCATGTGCACGAACTCCACTCCGCCTCCTCCCGGACCGATATTTCGGACCACCGCCGTGCAATGAATTTTTCGAAGGCCGGACCGTACTTCCAGCCGTATCGAGTCACCCACCGCAAACGATTTCGGGCTTTCCAGATAGGCGCCGCCAAGGCTGATCGTTTTGACGCGCGCCAGGCTGGCTTGTGCTCCGCTGAGTTGCGCGCGCAGAGGTGCTTCGAGCGGCACTCGCATGTAGCGACGGGGCAGCGGATAGATCGCACTGTTCGTAGCCGCCGAATCGAAAGTCGCTCGGACCGAAGCCGAAGCCGGGCGGTCTTCTATCAAAGCGAGCGCGTCGGTAGCGGCAGCCCGCAATCCGGATGGTTCAGCAAACGTTAATCCGTTACGGCGCTCGGCAAGTGAATGCAGTAACTCGCCTGCTTCGCTGGCGCGCATACGTCCCAGCGCTTCGATCGCTTTGATACGCACAAACTGGTCGCGTAACGTGGCGTGTTCTCCTGCCGCAATTTCCATCAGTTGCGGAATCGCGGACGTTTCTCCAGCAATCCCAATCTGATCGATCATCATCGGCACCACCATCGGGTGCGCGACAGCCAGCACGCTGGAAAACACGAACGCCGCGGCCTGCGCATTTGGTACATTCGCGGGACGCGACAATTCGCTGACCGCCAAATCCTGCATACTCCATTCCCTGTCTCTTATACACATC
>CAXMLS010000469.1:0-4555 GCA_964194235.1 uncultured bacterium
GAGGAAGCGCGCAGGCAAGCCGCTATTCTCATTCGCGCAATCGATGCGAACGTGAAGCTGTTAGAGAATTTGGGCGCCGAATAGACAACGCCAGTTGTCAGACGCGATAAATAAAAAAAGCCGGAATGGCGCGTCGTTAAACGCCGTTCCGGCTTTTTGTGCTTGATACCGATTTTGTTTAGAAGATGAACTTCAGCGCGAAGTTCATGTTCCTTGGTCCGCCCTGCGCTACGACAGGATTCCCGACGGCCACGTCAGGGGTTTTGGTGATCTGGCCCAGATTACCGCCGGTCAACGTGTTGTTGGGGATGCTGTAGAAGTTAGCGCGATTCAGCAGGTTGTAAACTTCCCACCGGAATTGCAGAGTCAACCTTTCGGTGATGCGAGTGTCCTTAATTAAGGACGCGTCCCACTGGCTCAGCCCCGGCCCGATCAACTGATTGCGCGTCGAGTTACCTACCGTGCCAGTGCACGGAATGTAAAAGGGACTTAGAGGACGGCCGCCGGCGGTGTTACCGCATGGGTCCGCCTGGCCAGCGATAGTGAAGGACTCATCGAAGTATTGGTTTGGATTGCGTGTGTTGTAGTGGACGGGGGTTCCATCCCACGCGGCACGGATGGCGCTACCTTTCAAGCCCTGACCAGTATGATCATTACCACCGCCTACCAAAATGCTGAAAGGGCGGCCGCTGATTGCGGTATAGATGGTGCTTAACTGCCATCCTTTAGCGATGTGCGACTCGACATGTGGGATCGTCGGGAAGGCATAAACCCCACCGATGTTGAAGTTCAAGCGCACATCGTGACCGCACAAGCCGCGCGTGTCCGCGATGTTCAAGGGATTGAGCAGTTGCGGATAATCCCCCGCGCCGCCGCGATTCACAGAATTGTTGTCGTAGCACTTACTCCACGTCAGGTTGTACTGGGTATCCAGTCCGTGCCAGTTCCGCTGGTTGTAGGACGCCTGCAGGCTGTCGTACTGCGAGGAGGCCAAGTTGGTGGCCTGAATAACGTGGCGAAGGTCTGGGAAAGTGGCCGCAAACGGACGCAACGCATCGCACGAAGAGCCGCTGCAAGCGCTCCCGAGTGGACTGGCATTTAAATCTCTATAAATGATCAAATCGGTTCCGCGTTGCCCGGAATAGGTAAGCGACAGCACGTTATTGGTGAACACTTCCTGCTGGACGCCAAGGTTGAAGTTATGCGCGCGCGGCGTCTTGAAATTGTTGGCGACCGCAAAGGCGTTGAATGGCGGAGCGCCGCTCGGACTGGAGCCGAAGATGGGGCCTTTATCAAAACAGATGTAGTCGCCCACTTGAGTCGTGGGGTCCACGCAACTGGCCGCTGGATCGTTCTCAGCCGCATTTCCCAGACCGGCGAGGGAAACCGAAAACCCCCCTAGATCGGGGTTGGTAAATGAGCCTGCGCGGGCTCCGGAGAACGAATATGGCGCGGCTATAGCGCCGAAGTTCGCTACGTCATAAGAAAGTGAGTAACCGCCACGAAGATTGGTCTTACCGTTTTTGAAAACGTTCCAGGCAAACCCAAGACGCGGTCCAAAGTCGCGCTTGTCCAGGTTGTATAGTCGACTGATGCCTTGCCCTACCTGTACAAGTCCACGGTCAGGAAAGAAGTTAGAAGCGCGCTTTTGTTTTTCACTTAAAGCGCCGTTGATCTCATACCTCAGCCCATAAGTTAACGTGAAATTGGGTTTGATCTTCCATTCGTCCTGGGCGTAGAAACCAACGGATTTCTGCGTGAGATAGCGTTTCGTATCGCCAAAACTGCGCGAAGCAGAATCGGCCCTGCCCAGAAGTAACTCTTCGACCGCAGTCTGAACGGATACTGGGGCGTAGCCATTCGCTGCTATAGCGTAACCAATGGCCAGGCCCGTACGCGCACGATTGCGCAAACTGTTGGTATAAGCGGTCTGATAATTGCCGCCAAACTTTATGGTGTGATTACCTTTCACCCACGAGAAATGTTCGGACCAGTCCCAGGTTTGATCGGGCCTGGTGGTGATCGGGTAACCCTGGACGCCTCCGATATACCCGCCATATCCCAGTGGGGCCAGATAAACATAGGGCACGCCGAAATCAATGGGGGAAAGTGGTCCTGTATCTACACCCAAACTTTTGGGATCAATCTTATTATTGATATCGATGATTTGTGCAAAGCGTGTGAAGCCCAGCCGGCTTTCCAAAATTTTGTTGTTGCTGATGGACCACGTCCAGCTCAGACCAGCCAGCTGGGCGCGCGAAGGCGCGATCGAGTTAAACAGATCCGGACGATTGCTGCCGCCGGCAGGTAGACCGGCAAATGACGGGCCGCTCTGCAAGCTATCTCCGAAGATGTAGCGGCCGGCAAGGGTGTTGTTTTTATTGATGCGGTGATCGATTTTAAAAGCGAATTCGTCCATCCGGGCGGTAGTCGGTGTTGCCGCAACCAGCTTGTTGGTGGGCGAGGTCGGGAAAAAGTTCAACAGTGCCTGGCCCGCTGGGCTGATACTTTCGCCCTTGGCGGCAATATCCGCTTCCGCTCCGGCGATGTCCGCGGGACTGGGAACGGTCCGGCTACTGATGGAGACCGACTTGTACCGCTGACCTTCGTAGAAAAGAAAAAAGAACGTTTTGTCTTTAATGATGGGTCCGCCAACGCCGCCGCCGAACTGCATGTTACGAAGTGGAGTTGGAGCGCAACTTCCCGGTTGGCCGCAACCAGTGGACTTCGAGAAATAGTTCGCGGCATCCGCAAAATCGGTGTGCCGAATCCACTGGGCCCAGCCGTGCAATTCGTTGGTGCCGCTCTTCATCCCCAGCAGGATAGGCGCGCCGCCTTTTACTCCAAACTCGGCGGAGGGATTTTCCTGGACGCTGAGCTCCTGAATGGCTTCGGGAGGGAAAATGGTTGCCGGTATGCCGACGACCCCGGTCTGGTTAATCGCGGAGTCCCCGTAATAGCGGTCGTTATTGTAAAGGCCGTCCACGAAGTAATTGTTGGACGTGGTGCGCGACCCATTAATGCTGACGGCGAGGAATCCTCCGCCGGGAGCGCGCTGCACTCCGGGAGTGATGGCCAGAAGAGAATTGAAATCGCGGCCGTTCAGCGGCACGGTTTCAATCTTCAAGTTATCGACGAAGTTGTTTTCATTCGGCGAGAGGTCCAGCAGTGGGGCGGAGCCTTCCACCATTACCGTCTCGTTGCGCTGACCAAGCTGCAAGACGACGTCCGCGCGGGTAATTGCGCCAGTGGAGACCACGGCGTTGCTAACCGTGGTCTTGAAGCCGTCGGCGGAGATAGTGAGCTTATAGTTTCCGATGGGCAGTTGCGTGAATGTGAAGCTTCCCGTGCCAGAGGTGGAGGACGTGCGCGTCAATCCAGTATCCGAATTAACAGCGGTCACTGGCACATTGGGGACAGTGCCTCCAGAGCCGTCCGTTACATCTCCGTTGATATCACCTGTGGTTGTTTGGGCAGCGGCGGGGAAAAAGGAAGCGCCCAGAATTGAACAGATTACAACCAAAATAAATTTATAAGCGATAAGACGCATTTATCCCCCACCACGATTTAGGTTCAGTGCAACACCCCTACTTATAGACCCGAGTCTAATGCTACAGGACGGCAAGTCAAGTAAAATAAGGCCGTCATCGGTAGATTCGATAGGCGTAAATATATCGTTATAAAGCATTTATATGTCTTATGCGTAAAACGCGGCACAGTAACCTGCGGACTCGTTTTGCATACGAGCAACCAATTAAGATAGACCTTGCGGCAACGGACCCATAGGATAAGTGCGATGAATATTCACCCTCGCCGCGTTCACTTGGGCATATGCTGGTTTTTCGCGGGTCTGTCGATCACCGGTGTTGTGGCTTTTTCCGCGGATGCCTTGGCCGCGCCGCGACCCAACATCGTTCTCATCACGCTGGATACTACCCGCGCGGATCGCGTCGGATTTCTTGGCTCAAAGCTTGGATTGACGCCCAACCTGGATGCTCTGGCGCAGCACAGCACGATTTTCACCCGCGCGTATGCCGTTGTGCCTCTCACCACTGCGTCGCACGCGGCGATCCTCACCGGCACGTTTCCAGAGTTCAATGGCGTCAACGATTTTGGAAAGCCGTTGCCTGCTACGGTTCCGTATTTGCCGGCGCTCCTAAGTGAAGGCGGGTATCACACTGCGGCATTCGTTGGATCGCTAGTTCTGGATCCCATTGGCGGGACTGCGCCCGGATTTGACCGCGGATTCGCTACCTATGACGCGGGATTTCGCATGCGCCGCAAAGGTGAGGATCGGTTCCAGGCTGTGGAGCGGCGTGGCGGCGACGTCGTTGCGCGTGCGATCAAATGGCTCAACAAACGCCCGCCGGGACCGTTTTTCCTGTGGGTGCACTTGTACGACGCTCACGATCCTTATGATCCGCCGGAGCCTTATCTCACGCGATTTGCCGGCTCGCCCTATAACGGGGAAATTGCCTACACCGACGCGTGTATCGGCAAGCTGATCGCCGCGCTCCGGCAGGCTGGACTGTATGACCTGTCTCTTATACACATC
>CAXMLS010000470.1:0-6978 GCA_964194235.1 uncultured bacterium
CAAGTCGCCGGTGATTGGCGAGCGGCTCGCGGAAATGTACTGGAAAGCGCAGCGCACGCACGAAGCGGTGACCGAAGCGCAGGAATTGTTGAAGCGCGATCCTAACGACATTCAATCGCGGAGGCTGCTCGGCAGAATTTATTTGCGCAGCCTGGGAGATTTCAGTTCAGGTAACGGCGGCAACGGGCAGTCTGAAATCGTTGGCCGTGCCATCGAGCAGTACAGCGAAATTTATCGCCTGGATCCGGGAGATGCGGAATCGGCGCTCTGGCTGGCGCGGCTTTATCGCCTGCGCAACGAACACGAAAAGGCCGAAGATGTTTTGCGTGGGCTGCTAAAAGAAGACCCCGAAAACGAACAGGCCATCGAGCAGTTGACGCAGCTTCTGATGGATCAAGGAAAAGCTCCGGAGGCGATTACCCTTCTCGAGGGCATCACTGCGCGCTCTCCATCGCCGGCCATGCTGGATTTATTGGGTGATGCGTATACCCAGTCGCACGACCTGCCCAAAGCCGAGCAGGCGTATCGCAAGGCCACCGAGCTTGATCCTTCCGAGTTAAGCCACCAGCGCGGCCTCGGTCAAACGCTGATGGCCGAAGAAAAATATTCCGACGCGTTGAAGGTCTATCAAAGGTTGACGGACCTGATGCCGGACGACGCGGACGTGTATTTGCGCATGGCGCAGATTTACCGCGAGACGCATCAGCTGGACAAGGCCGAAGACAATCTGGTGAAGGCGCGCCAGTACGCGCCGGGCAGCCTGGAAGTAATGTACAACGAGGCCATGCTGTACCAGGCACAGGGCCGCAACGAGGACGCGATTCGCGTGCTGTCCGACGCGGTGACCGGCATCAAAGGTCAGGCCCCGGGTGTACCTTCGCGGGGA
The DNA here is from genome assembly GCA_964194235.1 of uncultured bacterium. Lineage (GTDB taxonomy): Bacteria > Acidobacteriota > Terriglobia > Acidiferrales > UBA7541 > Acidiferrum. The sequence goes on from CAXMLS010000470.1 coordinate 887, forward strand.
CGCTCTCTCGCAATTTTGTACCAGCAACTTGGACAGTTGTACCGCGACACGCAAAATTATCAGGCCGCGATTTATACCTATCAGGAACTGGCGCGGCTGGGCGATGACGAGGACCGCCGCGCGCGGTTGCTGATTATGGATACCTATCGCGGGTCGAAAGATTTGTCCAAGGCGCTGCAGACTGGCAAGGAAGCGGTTGCGAAATATCCCGCCGATTTGGCGATCCGTTCGAGTGAAGCATTATTGCTGGGGGAAAGCGGACAGTCCGACGAAGGTGTGAAGATGTTGCGCACGGAACTGAACGGCAAGCCCAGCGATCGGGAAGTGTATTTAAATATCGCGCAGGTCTATGAACGCGGGCGTCGTTATAAAGAAGCCGAGGAAGCTGCCAAAGCCGCCGAAGTGATGCCCGGACAGCCGCGCGACAACGAGATGGTGTGGTTTCTGCTCGGTGCCATTTACGAACGACAAAAGTTTTTCGATCGCGCGGAAGAACAGTTTAAAAAAGTGCTGGCCCTGAATCCGCGCAATGCCGCGGTGCTGAACTATTACGGCTACATGCTCGGGGATCTGGGCATCCGCCTGGACGAAGCGGAAACCATGGTGCGCGCGGCGCTGAAGGAAGAACCATTCAGCGGCGCGTATCTGGACAGTTTGGGCTGGATTTATTTGAAGGAAAATAAGCTTGCCGACGCGGAAACTGCCTTGCGCAATGCTTTGAGCCACGAGAGCCACGATGCCACCATTCATTCGCATCTCGGCGATGTCTATGCAAAGACCGGCCGTCCGGAATTGGCGGCTGCCGAATGGGAAAAGTCCCTCGCCGAATGGCGCCGTTCGCTGCCCGCGGACGTGGAAAGCGATAAAATCGCGGAAATTGAAAAAAAGCTCTCGCAAGTGAAACACCGGGTCGCCCAGAAGTCTTCCGCGCAAGAGGCCAAGCCCCAGTAATCCGCATGCGCGAAGTACGCATTCCGTCATTTGCCAAAATCAACCTGCGCCTGGATATTCTGGGCAAACGTGCCGATGGCTATCACGAGCTGCGCACGATTTTTCAAACGGTGTCGCTGCAGGACGAACTGCGTCTGCGCGCAAGCAAGGGAAGTGGTATCTCACTCCGCATTCAGGGAAACGAAACACTTTCACGCGAGCCAATTCAGAAAAATCTTGTCTACCGCGCCGTAGAAGCCGTGCGCCGAGAGCTGAAAATTCGCACGGGAGTAGAACTTGACCTGCGCAAGACGATCCCAGCCGGCGGAGGGCTGGGAGGAGGATCGAGCAACGCCGCTGCGGCGTTGCTGGGATACTTGCGCTTGACGGGACGCACGCTGCCACCAGCGGCATTGCTGGAACTGGGAGCCTGGCTGGGCGCCGACGTGCCGTTCTTCCTATGCGGCGGGCGCGCTTTGGGGATTGGACGCGGGGACGAGATTTATCCGCTTCCAGATATCTCGAAACTCACTTTGCTGATTGTTTGTCCGCGCGCTATCCGTGTGCCGACGCCCAGCGCGTTTTCCTGGGTCAACGCGCCGGTGCGTAACGCCGCTACATTGACAAAACTGGCCGCAAACCCTAAACTTTGGGAGTTCTGTGCTCTGACGTGGAGCGCGCAGGGAACGGGTCTGTCGAACGATTTCGAGGGACCGGTATTCCGGCGTCATACCCGGCTGCAAGAAATCAAACGGGTTTTGCTTCAAAAGGGAGCTGCAGAAGCCTCGCTGGCGGGTAGCGGTTCGGCGGTGTTTGGAGTTTTCCCGAGCCCAGCGATGGCGCGCCGAGCCGCTGTTGCGTTTCCGCACGACCAGACCTTCGTTTGCGAAACAGTTTCGCGCGACAGGTATCTACGCGCCATCAACGGCGCGCGTGTCGTTGGCTGAGCACACAGCGTCCTCGCGTACTTTTCTGAAATTATAGTTGCGGCCGTTTTTACCGGCCGGTGGAGTTCGCGCGTCGTGAATGACGATCGATTCAAAATATTCTCGGGCACCGCGCATGTTCCATTAGCAGAGAGTATTTGCCGCAACCTGGAAGTTCCGCTAGGCAAAGCAGTGCTGGGCCGTTTCAGCGACGGCGAGATTTATTTTCAGATTCTGGAAAACGTCCGCGGCGCGGATGTGTTTGTGGTGCAGCCGTGCTGTTACCCGGTGGACAACCACCTGCTGGAACTGCTGCTGATGATCGACGCGTTCAAACGCGCGTCGGCGTGGAGAATTACGGCGGTGCTGCCGTACTACTGCTACGCGCGGCAAGACCGCAAGGACAAGCCGCGGGTGCCGATTTCTGCAAAGCTTGTTGCCGATCTGCTGGAAACAGCGGGAGCCAGCCGCGCCTTGACGCTGGATTTGCACGCGCCGCAGATTCAAGGCTATTTCGATGTGCCGGTGGACCATTTGTACGGCTCGCCGGTGCTGGTGGAATACTTCCGGCAAATGAATTTGCCGGATTTGACGGTTGTTTCGCCGGATGCGGGTGGCGTGGAGCGTGCACGCTCCTTCGCCAAGAAACTGGGCGCGCCGCTGGCCATCGTCGATAAACGGCGTGTGGACGTGGACGTCAGCGAAGTGATGAATTTGATCGGAGACGTTCGCGGCCGGAGCACCTTGATTGTGGATGACATTATCGATACGGCGGGAACGCTGGTGAAGACGGCCGAAGCCCTAATGCGGGAAGGTTCCACGCAGGTGTTTGCGGCGGCGACGCACGCGGTGCTTTCGGGGCCCGCTGTCGAACGAATCCAGAAATCCTGCATTACCGAAGTGGTGGCCACCGATTCCGTGCCGCTGAGCGAGGCGGCGAAGAAACTCGCCAAACTGAAAGTGTTAAGCGTGGCGGATTTGCTGGCGCGGGGCATTCGCTCGATTCACGAAGAGACGTCGATCAGCGAATTGTTTATTTGAGTTTGTATCAACTGCGGTAAAAATTTTCAGTAGAAATTTACTGGCAAGAACAGGGGCAGACGGCGTGCCCTGCGAGGGAAGGAAGCAAGATGGCTCAAGAAAAGATTGTTGTAGAAGCGGACGCCCGCTCCAAACGGGGCAAGAATGAAGCGCGCAGGCTGCGGTTGACCGGCATGGTCCCGGCGGTGCTCTATGGCGGAAAGGGCGACGCCATCACGCTGTCGCTCAACGCCAAGCAACTGGGAGCGATCTTCCGTTCCGAGAGCGGCCATAACACCCTGTTTCAGGTGGATCTGAGCGGCAAGCATGAGCCGGCGATTTTGAAGGATTGGCTGGTCGATCCGATCACCGGGAAACTCCTGCATGTCGATCTTTTGCGCGTGGCCATGGACGTTCGTATGCGCGTGAAAGTTCCGGTGCATACCTTCGGCGAACCGGCTGGCGTCAAGCAACAGGGCGGCGTTTTTGAAATTGTGACTCGCGAAGTGGAAATTGAGTGCTTGCCCGCGGACATTCCGACCGAGTTCAAAGCCGATGTCAGCGCACTGATGATGGGCGAACAACTCCACGCCAAAGATTTGGCGATTGATTCCAAGATAAAACTGATTACCGATCCGGAGCGCGTGTTGGCGCACGTCGTGGCCCTGCGCGTCGAGGAAGAGAAGCCCGTGGATGCGGTGGCAGCGGATGCCGCGGCGCCTGCTGAACCGGAAGTCATCAAGAAGGGCAAGAAGGAAGTCGAAGGCGAAGAGGGCGCAGAAGGCGACGCCAAGGCCAAGGCAGACAAGGGCGACAAAGACAAAGGCGACAAAGACAAAAAGAAATAGCGCCACGTGGCTCGCGCTGCCTGCGTTCTCGGAACAAGGTCTATGCGGCTTATCGTTGGACTCGGCAATCCCGATCCGGAGTATCAGTGGACGCCGCACAATCTGGGTTTCATGGCGGTGGATGAGCTGGCGAATCGCGGCGCAATTCGCGTTTCGCGGCCAGAGGGCAAGGCGCTGGTTGGCCGCGGAAAGCTGGCGGGACAGGAAGTCTTGCTGGCCAAGCCGCAGACGTACATGAATTTGAGCGGCATGTCGGTGCACGAGTTGCTCGAGAAGTACGAGTTGACCCCCAGCGATTTGCTGGTGCTGTGGGACGAAGCGCAATTGCCGCTGGGTACCATTCGGATTCATCCGGATGGCAGCGCCGGTAGCCATAACGGTGCCAAATCGGTGATCGGCTCTTTGGGAACGCCGGTATTCGCGCGGTTGCGATTGGGTTGCGCTCCCGATCACGAAGTCAGCAGTCGCAAAGAGTACGTGCTGCGGCCCATGAAGAAGGCCGAGCTGGTCACTGCGGCGGAAATGATCGCGGAAGCCGCCGATGCAGTGGAAATGATCCTGACGGACGGCATCGACGCGGCGATGAATAAATTCAATCGCCGCAAGGAACCGCCCGCGGACGAAATTTAAAGTTCGCAAGATTTTGCCGGGCTTCTGTCCGGAGAGAAGAGAAACGAGGTCATCATGGAAGAGCGGTTATACGATTTGATTTTTATCGCGCGCCCGGCGACGCCGGAAGAAGACGTGAAGAAAGTTCTCACCGTCATCGAGCACACCGTCACGGAAAAGGGCGGAAAGGTCGAGAAGGCGGAGTACTGGGGAACGCGCAAGCTGGCGTATCGCGTGGCCAAGCATCGCGAAGGCATGTATTACTTTCAGCAGATTCGCACCTCGCACCCGGATCTGATCTCGGAGCTCGAGCGCCGTCTGCGCGTGCAGGATACAGTGATCAAGTACCAGACCGTGCGCCTGGACGAAGATTTGAAGCGCCAGAAGAAGCTGGGCGACCGCCGCGATAAGCGCTCTGCACGGCGTCCGCGCCGCAGTTCAGCGCCCAGCGGAGCCAGCACTCCTTCCGCACCGGCGGCACCGGCAACTCCGGCACCTTCGGCGGAACACACATCACCAGCGAGCTAGTGCTATCAGATTTTTTTTAAACTGCGAAGTACGCGCAAGAACGACTAGAGAATTTGATTCAGCGGTTCAAGTGAAAGGGTGGAAGGCATGGCAGAGGAACAGAAACAAGCACAAGCGCCGAGCGCACCTCCGCGGCGAGATGGCGGAGGCGGTCACGGTGGGCACGGAGGACCTGGCGGTGGTCATGGCGGCCCGCGCCGCGAAGGCGGCCCAGGTGGCGGTGGTCCCGGTGGACCGCGCCGAGGCAAGCGCCAGTATTTCCGCAAGAAGAAGGTTTGCAAGTTCTGCGTGGAAAAGATGGACTTCATCGATTACAAGCGCGCCGATATCCTGTCTCAGTTCGTGCAGGAGCGCGGAAAGATTCTGCCGCGTCGCATGACCGGCGTTTGCTCGCGTCACCAGCGTTGGCTGGGTGTGGCCATCAAACGCGCGCGCAACATCGCCCTGTTGCCATTCGCGGGAAGCGCTGCGGGAACGTTGCAGCCGCGGCCGTTTGTTGCTGCTGCGGCTAGTGCCGCAGGTGCAGCTGGATCGAGTACTCCAGCGCCGGCTGCTGCTCCTGCGCACGCGACCGCCACTCCCGCGGCTCCAGCTCCACCGACGACTCCAGCCAAAACAGAAACAAGCGCTGCCGAAGCACCGAAGGCATAAAGCGCACCAAAGAACGCGTAGCAGCACTAGCAGGAACGCCAGGAGCTAAAGGAAGAATGTATGCAAATTATTTTGCAGGAAGATATCGAAAAGCTGGGGCATCGCGGCGACGTCGTCACCGTGAAGCCGGGCTATGCACGGAATTTTCTGCTGCCGCGCAAGCTGGCAGTGGAAGCCAGCGCCGGAAACTTGAAGGCGATCGAGAAAATCCGCGCGTCGCTGGCCAAAAAAACCGCCACGGAAGTGGAAGCGGCGCAGAAACATGCCGCGGCACTGAACGGCGTGGAGCTGCGCTTCACCCGCAAGACCGGAGAAAACGATCAGTTGTTCGGATCGGTAACTTCCGGTGACGTGGCCGAAGGCCTGGCCGCTCAGGGCTTCAAGGTGGATAAGCGGCAGATTCATATTGCCGAGCCCATCAAAGCGCTGGGGGAATTCCCGGTGACGGTAAAAGTATTTCGCGATATCAGTGCGCAGATCAAGGTGCAGGTGCAAAAGGAAGGCCAAGCGTAGTTCTGGCACCCGCGTTTTTAAATTTTCTTCAAAGAGGCACATTAATCTGTGCCTCTTTTTTTTCGCG
>CAXMLS010000471.1:0-4180 GCA_964194235.1 uncultured bacterium
ATGTGTATAAGAGACAGGGCGTAAATAGTACAATTTTGCCCTCTGAAGACTTGCAGGACTTTCTAGAGTTCGGTCGCAGACTTCCGACAAGGCGCCGCCCCGCAAATTCAGGGTGGTAGGATTTCGCCGTATCGGCAATTTATAAATCAGGAGCTTATGCACTCACGAAACCGCCGTTTGTTTTCATTCGCCGCAAGCTGTGGACTTCTCCTGCTCCTCTATTCCGGTATTGCTCGCGCACAACAAGCCTCGCCGTCAGGTACCGCAAAAGCTCTTACCGTAGAGCGGATTTACTCCGCGCCGTCGCTCGGCGGCCGCCTCGTCCGCTCGGTTGCGTGGACCTCCGATGGCAAATGCGTCAGTTTCCTTGAAGAAAAAGTTCCTGAAGAAGCTGCAATCACGCCGACCACCGAAACTAAATCTCAGCCCAAGGACACACCCAAAAAAGAATCCAACGCCGATCTGTGGATCATGGACGCAACCTCCGGTGAACGGCGATTGCTCCTGTCCGCCGAACGCCTTCAATCCATGCTTCCTGCCAACTCGTCCGAACCCACCCAGGCCACGGGACTCGGCCGCCACGCCCCGGCCGATTATCAGTGGGCGCCCGGCGACAACGCGATTTTGTTTCAGGGCCCAACCGCGCTGGTATGGTTCGATCTGAAGACCCAAACTCCCCGGGCTCTGGTCACGGGCAAAGCGGCTATCGCCGATCCAAAGATTTCTCCGGACGCCAAATTTGTTAGCTTCATTCGCGAGCATAATCTCTGGCTGGTAACTATTCCCGACGGCAAGGAGCGCGCGCTCACGCACGACGGCACGGAAGAAATTCGTAAAGGCGAACTCGATTGGGTGTACCCGGAAGAGCTTGAATTAAAAACTGCGTACTGGTGGGCGCCGGACTCGTCGGCGGTAGCTTATTTGGAAATGGACGAGCGCAAAGTCGCGCAATATCCGCTCGTGAATTTTTCTTCGTTTGATGGCGACGCCGATATGGAACGCTATCCCCCTGCGGGAGGCGTGAATCCCATCGTGCACGTCTTCATTGCCTTCGTGAATGGTCCCAGTGGAACCGACTCAAAACAAATGGACACTGGCGCGGAAACGGATGTCTACATCCCCCGCGTGAATTGGCTACCGGATTCGAAGCATGTCGCAATCCAACGCCTCAATCGCGCGCAAACGTCGCTGGACCTGATGATCGCCGAATCCGCCACCGGCAAATCCCGCGTGGCGCTCATGGAAAAAGATAAATTCTGGATCAATGTCGGCGATGATTTGAAATTTCTGCGGGACAGCCGTTTCCTCTGGTCCAGTGAACGATCCGGCTACCGGCATCTGTACCTTTACAGTCTGGAAGGGAAGCAGCTCGCGCAGCTTACCAAAGGCGATTGGGAAGTTGCGGCAGTAACTGGCGTCGATGAAAAATCCGGCGTGATCTACTTTACGGCTACGGAAAAATCTCCCCTGGAGCGTCATCTATACCGCGTCGGCCTCGACGGCTCCGGCTTTACGCGCATCACCAAAGAAGCGGGAACCCACGAGGTCAGCTTGCCGCCTGACGTCAGCATTACGGAGTTTGTTGACACCTTTTCAAACAGCATGACTCCGCCGCGCCAGGATCTCATCCGCACCGACGGTAATCGCATCGCGGTGATCAATGAGAACAAAGCCAGCGAACTCGCAAGCTACCGTCTGTCGCCGGTCGAATATCTGCAAGTGAAATCGCATGACGGCCTGCCCCTAAATGCCAGCATTATCAAACCTTCGGACTTCGATCCGCAGCGAAAATATCCGGTTTTGGTTTTTATTTATGGCGGACCGCACGCGCAGGTGGTCACCAATGCGTGGGGCGGATCGACATTTCTCTGGCACCAGATGATGGCCCAGAAGGGCTACATCATTTTTTCTCTCGATAATCGCGGCTCCGAAGGTCGTGGGCACATATTTGAAAAGCCCATCCACGAACACCTTGGTGAGCAGGAACTTTCCGATCAGCGCGATGGAGCCGCTTACCTAAAATCACTTCCGTACGTTGACGCCAAGCGCATCGGCATCTGGGGCTGGAGTTATGGCGGACACATGACCTTACACGCGATGTTCGAAGACCCGGAAGATTTCAAAGCCGGTTTTGCCGGCGGTCCGGTCACCGACTGGCATTATTACGATTCGATTTACACCGAACGTTATCTCGGCCTTTTGCCCGCCAATGAGAAGTCCTACCAAAAATCATCGCCCATTAAAAATGCCGCAAAGCTACAGGGCAAATTGCTCATTGCACACGGAACCGGCGATGACAACGTGCATTTCGCGAACACTTTGGCGCTGGTGAACGTGCTGATCGACGCCGGAAAATATGTTGAAGTCCTTCCTTTTCCCGGTCGCGGCCACGGGGTAAGCGATCTTCCCGGCCGACGTCTTCTGATGGAGCGCGTAACGCGTTTTTTTCTGGATAATCTTTAGAGCGCATTCCAGCCGGCAACTTCTAAAACCGCAGAAGTGTGCGTAAAAGTGCGCGAACCATGTTCGCGCTTAACGGCATCAAACCAGAGTCACGCTCCGCTAATAATCCGCGGGCAGTTAATCGCGCATCACACACATAAGTGAGGTTATCGTGTCGCATTGGCCGAGTAACGTCGGCTGGGGGAACGCTCCCTGGAAGATCGATTTCCATGCTCCTGCAAATACTTTACCCAATGAGGTGGACTTCGCAATTATTGGAGCTGGTTTCAGTGGATTGTCTGCCGCATGTTGGCTGCGTCGCTTGCAGCCAAATAAAACCACCGCCGTGTTCGAAGCCGATTCTGTCGGAGCCGGATCAAGCGGCCATACCGGCGGAATGACCCTTGCCGAATCCGCCGCTGGTGATTTGCCGGGACTCGGCGATGTACTGGCAGGTTTCTCAGAAATTCTGCGGGAACTGGAAATTGACGCAGACCACACTCTTCCAGGTGTCTGGGAGCTGGGTCGTCACGATGTGCGCAAAAATTCGCCGGTTTCCTGGAACGATGCTGGAACGCTTGGCGTGGTGCGCGAAGTACCGGGCGGCACCGCCGATCCCGGAAAACTCCTCAGTGGTCTGGCGCGCGCGGCGCAACGCCTAGGTACAAATGTTTTTGAAAACTCACGTGCGCAGAAAATCTCTTTTGAGGACCCTCTGCAACTGGAAGTGGCAGGGAAGCGCATTCGCGCAGGCCAGGTGTTGATTGCCACTAACGCGGAGTCTCTTGAGCTGAGCGATCTCTCCGGCGGCGCCGAGCCTAAATTTACGTTGGCGCTGGCCACCGAGCCCTTGACCGATACGCAACTGCACGAACTTGGTCTTTCCTCCTTGCGCCCCTTTTACACCATCGATATGCCTTATCTATGGGGCCGTCCACTCAATCAACGTCAGGTGATTTTCGGAAGCGGACTCGTGCATCTTAATCATTGGAGCGAAGTGCATGCCCTGAATATTTCCGCCGGGGAAGCTGGTGATCTCATGCGCCTGCTTGAGACTCGCGTCCGCTCTTTGCATCCCGCATTGGAGAAAGTGCAGTTCAGCAATCGCTGGGGTGGCCCTATTTTGATTTCCGACCAATGGATACCGATATTCCGAAGTCATGTGAAGAGCGATAACGTCACCGTCTTGGGAGGCTACAGCGGTCATGGTGTAGCGCTATCTGTGTATCTCGGGCGTTGGGCCGCCGAGGCCATGCTCTGCAAACGCAAATTGCCGGCGTGGAACAAACCGGCAGGGAATCAACATGCGGGAAAAGAACGCGCAGAGGTAAAGCATTAAATGGCCGTAATTAAATCAGATCAATAATTCCAAAAGGAAATTGCATGCGGACATTTCGGTTTCCGGGCTTGATGATTGCCGCATTGCTTTTGTGCACGCCGATGAATAGCGCCGAAAAGTTCGATCGCGACGCGGTAATCGGCCACTTGAACGCCACCAGGCGTTCGAGGTTCGGTGACGTGGCTCTGGAAGTTATCGTTCGTTATCCCGTGGAAATTCGCAATGAATCGGCCATGGATGAAGAGGTTACATGCAAGGGCTCGAGCTGATTCAGAGCGCTCCGGATGTGCAGGGCGCGGTTTCCGGGTCGCCAAAGATTCGCACGGCCATTCGCGGCTAGCTGCAGAGCGGGAAGATTTAGTAACGCGACTGGTACTAAATCTGTCTCTTATACACATC
>CAXMLS010000472.1:0-2050 GCA_964194235.1 uncultured bacterium
GATGTGTATAAGAGACAGCTTGTAGTCAGGGCAATGTTTTTGTCGTCGCCACTGGAGGCACGAGCTTCCCATCCAGCGCAACATCAGCCTTCGCAAAACTTACGCGGTTCCTGCCGGCCGCTTTTGCGGCGTAGAGCGCAGAGTCGACCTCCTGTAAAAGTTCTTCCACGGAGCGAAAACTCCAACTGTCCGTTTGCTGCACTCCCATGCTCATCGTAATTTGCATCGGTCCGACGCTTGTTTGAATGGACGCATCGGATATCCCTCGTCTTATTTCTTCCGCACGGCCCGGTGCCGCATTGGAATCACAGTTATTCAAGATAATCAGGAATTCTTCCCCGCCAAATCGCCCGACATAATCGTACGAGCGCACTGACAGCAGGAGTCGCCTGGCCACTTCCTGCAAGACCTCATCGCCAACCAGGTGCCCGTGCGTGTCGTTTACCGCTTTGAAATGATCCACGTCGGAGAGCAAAATCGCCATGGGCACGCGCTCGCGCCGCGACCTGGAAATTTCCCGCCCCAGCAGATCCATGATTACGCCGCGATTGAAGAGTGACGTCAGAGCGTCATGCGTGGCTTTGAAATGCATCTCGTCCCGCGCTTCCACCAGTCGGCCTTCGAGGTGCAGGATTCGCTGCCCGGTCCGCAACCGGGCTTTTAATTCCTCGGTATCAAACGGCTTGGTTAAATAATCGTCCGCGCCGGACGCTAAGCCGGCAACGATATCTGTTTTCAAACCCTTCGAGGTGAGCAAAATCATATATACGTAACCCGACGTTTTTTTCTTTCGCACATCCTTGCAAACTGCTGGTCCGTTCAAGATCGGCATATCCCAATCCAGCAGCGCTAGCTTCGGCCCATCGCTTTTGCAGAGAAGTTCAACGGCCGCCAGCCCGTCCTCCACGGCCACCACCTGGTAGCCGGCATGTTGCAAAGTTTTTTCCAGCAATCGCCGCGACATGACTTCGTCCTCGGCAATTAGAATCTTCATGATTGAATCTCGTTAACGCATCCATCCATCTCCACTAATAGTTCTTTCACTTCACGTCCAAATGCCTCGAACGCCGCGCTCATACCCACGATCTGGTCGAAGTGTCCCATGTCCTCCAGTTCATTGGCAGCGACGGCCGCGCGCGTCGCCGAAAGCGCCAGGAGCATGCCTTTTAATGCGTGGCTTTCCGTTTCTACCTTCGCGCAATCCCCCAGCGCCACGGCCTCTCGCAATCTCTGAACATGAGAAGGGCATTCCGTCTTGAAGATGGCGATCAGTTCCAAGAGGAACTCGCGGTCATTCCCCAGTCTGTTCATCAGGTCGGCAATATTAAGGATGGCTGACATAGTCGCGTGTACGTTTGAGGTGGCCGGGAACGATAGGTATAGACACACGGCTCGAACCCTCGGGCCATAGATGCTCAACCAAAATGGGGCACGCACGTGGCCATCAAGGGAGCGCAATAAGCTAAATTGAATTAGTCACTTGCCGTACTAAAGCGCTGATTGGGAATTGTTGTGGCCCAAAATGATAAACGCAGGACCAATCTGGCACGACCTGCTGGTTAGAAGTTATTTCAATCACCGCAGAGAGCAGGTATGAAGGATGTATGAACATGCAACGCGATTCGCCCTTACGCAGCCTGATTTTCTTTGCGTATATCGAAGGTCAAAGGCACGCGTTCATGCAGCAACCGCTCGGTGGCGGCCACCATAACTTCTTCGTGAAATAATCGCTGGAAAACGCAATCGGACAATAGATTGCTGATGGCCAACAACGTCATTCCCTGATGATGCGCCATCCAGCAATAAACCAGCTCCGGCGACTGTGCCGTGCCCGCAGCAGCATCTTTGAAATCGGCCGACTCATAAAATCCGTAAGGTCCCAGCCATCCGGACGCCGCCATCTTACGCAGATTTTTCACTGATCCTATCGGATCGATTCCGAGCGCAAGTACCGAAGCGTATGGTGTAATCACCGTTCGATCTGCAGCTTCGACTTTGAGCGCGAGCGCCGGAAGGCCGTAAGCATAATATTGATAGTGCCCGGCATCGT
>CAXMLS010000473.1:0-2307 GCA_964194235.1 uncultured bacterium
GTACTATGCAGTACCATTGACATCCGAAACTATTTTCATGGGATTCTACGTATTTCCTTGACAAGTACTAGTAGTACTGGATATATTGTACGTATGCCGCGACCGCGTGCGGACGCCAAGATTTTTGTTCTTTGCAAACAGCAGCGGCACGCGGGACGGCGGACTGGCAAATACCTGCCGCTTCCAGAAGATCAAGTTTAAGAAGTTCAAAATCTAAGGAGCCTTATGAAAAGAATCGAAAGAGGAACACCGCAGTGGCTGCAAGACATTTTGGCTGCGGATGAACGCGGCATGAGCATCATCTTTAACTCCTCCCAGCAGCAGTGGGGGGATACCGGAATTTTCAACCACCGCCACACGCACGGTTGGTTAGAGAAAAAGTTTTTTGCCAAAATGGCGAAGGCCAACAATTTTCTCTACATGGTAGACCAGGGATTTCCGGCCGCCGCCGACGGCGCGTCTTTTCGCATCGTGTGCTATCAGGAGTTATCTGATTCCGAAATCGCATCCTTGTACATCGCCCTTCGGAAGCAAGACTTCGTCGCGGAGTACGGACCCAGCGTCGAGGCCGACAAATTTTTTGCCGAAGTGGAAGAGAGGCACTTAGCAGCCACAGCATAACGCAACGTTGTAAAAAGTTCCCTTGGAGAAGAGGGGCTTTGTCCACGCTCGGACTGCACGACGAGCCGCCGGTGAATGGTCTATAGGCGCAATGCCTGCCGCGTAAAATACATAGACCAATGAGGAGGTACCGAATGGGACGAATGTAACGGAGGATTCAATGGAAGCATCACGGCAGACTGGAATAATTCGTAAATTCGATTCCGTCAGAGGAATCGGCCTAGTCTTCATCACCCACTCCCAGCAATATTTCCTGCACATTTCCAAATTCAATTCTGTCCGAGAGCCTATCCCCGGCGAGAAAGTCTCTTTCGTCGCGGGAGAGATCACCCGCGCCGGCTCGCTGCCAGAAGCGCTCGACATCACCCCCGAGAATCACGACACCCCTGACACCGTGCCCGTCCTGCACGTACTCGCGGTATCTCGATGAGCCCCGCCAACACGGCCCACGCGGCCACGCCGCACCCGGCCATCGCATACGTTCACACCCTCTTCAAGCCCGAGGATTGGTTTTGCAACACGTGCATTCGCCAAACCGATAAGCGCGTTAAGCAAGATTTCCTTTACGCGCGCGATTTCAACGCTGGCGCAATCGAAAAGCTCGAGACGGCGCAGAGCGAGGGTTACAACATTTACACTTCGATGAATGCGTTTACATCCAACCTTGAAAGTCGTGCGGGAGAAGACGTAAAAGACATCCGTGACCTTTACGTAGATCACGACGGGCCAAAGAATCCCGGGGACCTGACCGTCGCCCAAGGTCTCGGCAAAATCGAGGCCGACGTCGCGGCGGGGATTATCCCCCAGCCACAATTCACTATCGCTTCGTCGGAAAGCAAACGTTACTCCATCTGGCGCGTCTCGGGGTTCACGCCCACGCAAGCCGAAGAAATGAACCGCGCGTTATGCCAGCGATACGGTGGAGACTCAGCTTCGGTAGACGTGTCGCGCGTCCTTCGTTTGCCGGGATTTATCAACCTTAAGTATGAATCTAAGCCAGTCGTTCACATCGTCAAACAAACGAAAGACTCACCGTACACCATCGACAAATTCAGAGTCGAGTTCGACGTAAAAGTTCGCGTCGTTCACCCGGCGGACCCTGTCGCCCAGCAATCACACGCGGGCTACTACCAAAAGGCCTGCGAGATTGCAGGAGTCTATGAGGGTGATTACTCCGACGGAAGGAGAGACGGCGCATATTGCTGGGATGTCCCCTGTCCTAACAAGGACGCTCACGAGACCGAGGGTGAAAGCGGCTGCAACGTCTTGATCTATCCGTCGGGGCGGTACCACTATGGCTGCTTCCACAACCACTGCTCGAATTTTCACTGGCCTGAATACCGCGCGTACCTGCAATCGGAAGCCGCCGAAAATGGGCACCGCTTCAAGCTTACTTTTGGTGACGTGCCAGAGAACGAGCCCGCATCCGAACCCGAACCCACCGAACAGGGTCCGGCACAACCAGCTAAACAAAAAACAAGACAAGACATTAAACAAGACGTTACCGGCCTCGTTACGGTAGACGGAGACTTGTTCATGTCTGAGAACATTCCCCCGCGCAAAGTCCTGTTGCGCACGGTCAGCAACGGAGAGTCAGTTTTCTTCCGGCCGTCTATCAACCAGATTTTCGCGTGGAGAGGAATTGGCAAGACGAACCTCGGTCTAGGCCCTGTCTCTTATACACAT
>CAXMLS010000474.1:0-4404 GCA_964194235.1 uncultured bacterium
AGATGTGTATAAGAGACAGGGTGTAACTGAAGGCTGGCCAAACCATCTCGCATTGCCACATGTTGGAGAATCATGCCAGCTTAATGGGCAGGGAGCGCGGAAAGCCTAGAAAGCGCAAAGACTATCGAATGATCAATGATTTGGTAGGGGTGGTGGGGATCGAATTTGCATCCCTACACTACAAAAGTACTTAACGGATGTTTGACACGGGGAAACTGCCCTATGCTTCTACCCTCCTCCTGTGGCATCCCAACAGAAACTGTGTTACCTTCCTGTGGAAGCCGCACAGGAGCCAGTAGGAATGCCACATTCCCGGCTAGATTTGTTGCAGGGCACTCTCGACGTCATGGTCCTGCAAACCCTTGCCGCTCTTGGCTCGCTCCACGGCTACGGCATCGCCCGTCGCATCGAACAAGTAAGCGGCGATACCATCCTCCTCAACCAAGGCACCATTTACGCTTCCTTGGTCCGGCTGCAGCGGCGCGGCTGGATTGCCGCCGAGTGGGGTACATCCGATAACAATCGCAAGGCCAAGTTTTATTCCATCACTAAACGCGGCCGCAAACAGCTCGCGCAGGACGCCGTCCACTGGCACCGTCTTTCCGGCGTCATGAAGCGTTTTTTCGCCATGCCCGATGAGGAGAGCGAACCGTGATCTCCAGTCTCCGGCAACTCCTGTTGAAGTTCTCCGCACTCCTTCAGCACACCGAATTGGACCGCGACCACGACTCCGAAGTCTCCACTCATCTCGAACTTGCCGTAGAAGAAAATCTCCGTAACGGAATGTCACCCGAACAAGCCCGCCGCCAAGCGCTCATTCAGTTGGGCGGCGTGCAACAAACCAAAGAGAACCACCGCGAAAGCCGCGGCATGGCCTGGCTCGAAGTTCTCTTTCGCGACGTCGTTTTCGGCGCGCGCATGCTCCGCAAAAATCCGGGCTTCACTTCCATCTCCATTCTCGCATTGGCTCTGGGCATCGGCGTTTCCGCCATCGTCTTCAGCATTTTTTACAATGGCATCCTGAATCCTTTTCCCTATCGCGACGCCAATCGCCTCGTCAACATCCATGTCGCCGACGCCCACGAGCTTTCCGGCCGCAATCGCCCAGTCTTTCATCTCGACGAAATAGCCACGTTCCGCAAGGAAAACCACACCTTCGAAGACATCGCCGGCATCACCAGTTGGGATGTCCCCTACAACAAAGCCGGTGTCTCCGAGCAGATCCACGGCGTCGTCATGACTCCGAACGGCATGCAATTCTTCGGCGTACCGCCCATGCTCGGTCGCGCTTTCTCCGAACAAGACGCCCAAACCGAGTCGTCGCCGGTGATCATTCTCGGGTACCTCTACTGGCAAAAAGAACTGCAGAGCGAAAAATCCATCATCGGCAAGACCATGATGATCGATAACCAGCCCCGCACCGTCATTGGCGTGATGCCGCCGCGGTTTTTTCTTTTCGGCGCCGATTTCTATACTCCCATCGGCTGGAATCGTATTGAGTCTTCCGAGGCAGACGCCATGGTCAACAACTCCCCCCTATATTTCTACACCATGGGCCTCCTCAAACTCGGTGTCAGCGGCAAAACCGCTGCCGCCGACTTGCAACCTATCGTCGAACGCCTCGCTCCGCTTCGCAAAGATGACTACCCGGAAAAATTTGTCATGGGTACCACTGGCTTCACTGACGCCATCATCGGCGACTTCCGCAAAACTATGTACCTGCTGATTGGCTCGGTCGCGCTTCTTCTTTTTATCTCTTCCAGCAACGTCGCCAGCCTCTTGCTCGTCCACACTAGTGCCCGCGCCAAGGAAATATCTCTCCGCATCGCCCTGGGCGCGAGCCGCCGCCGCTTGATTCGTCAGCTTCTAATCGAAAGCTGCCTGCTCGGTGCGCTCGGCTGTCTCGCTGGAATTCTGGTGGCTTATTGGAGCTTGATTTCCCTGAAGTACACAACAGGCATGAATATCCCCGGCGAAGCCGACATCACGTTGAACTGGCAGGTCCTGCTCTTCGCGGTCGCCATATCGTTCATCACCGTGCTCCTCTTTGGCATGTCTCCAGCCTTTTACGCCGTACGCAAGGACCTCCGCGTAAATCTGCAAGGCTCCCGCGTAAACGCCGGCGAAGCCCAACACGGTGGCCGCCTCCGCAGCGGACTGGTTATCGGCCAGGTCGCATTGTCCATGCTGCTTTTAGTTTTCGCCGGCTTGGTCATCCGCAGCTTTATCGCCATCACCCACTTCGATCCTGGCATCAACACCAAAAATATGTTCGTCGGTCAAATTCATTTTCCCGGCCACCAATATGACCAGGTCGAAACCAAGCGTGCTTTCTTTGAAAATGCGATCTCGCGCATTTCCGCCATACCCGGAGTGGAAAATGTAGCCTCCTCGATTGTCGTCCCCCTGGATGGCTCCGCCAGCAGCGAAGATGTGACCATCCCCGGCAAACCGCACAGCGACAAATGGACCACCGCCTTCGAAGCTTGCAGCGAATCTTATTTCCGCACACTCGGTTTGCGCTTGCTTCGCGGACGGTTACTCTCCGCCTCCGACATTTCCGCAGCGCGTCGCGTTGCGGTGGTCAATCAAACTCTCGTCGAGAAATATTTCCCCAACGAAGATCCCCTCGGCCACCAAATTAAATTCAACGTCCTGGACGTAATTCCGACCACGCCTCACGATGCGTACTTCGAAATCATTGGCGTAGTCAGTGACTTCAAAAATTTCGGCTTGGAAGAAAACATTCGTCCTGAGGCCTTCGTCCCCTACACCTTCAGCAGCTTCGGCGACCGTACCATCCTAATCCGAACTTCAATTCCTCCCGGTCCGCTCGCCAACACCTTCCGTCAAGTCCTGCACGACGTCGATCCCAATATCATCCTTTCCCGTCCCGGAACCCTGGAAGAATTTCTGCAATTGCACTTCTACGCCCGGCCCCAGTTCCGCATCCTTTCCTTCGGTGCCTGTGCCGCGGTTGGACTAGGCCTTGCCCTAATCGGCCTCTTCGGCGTGATGGCCTATTCCGTCGCCCTGCAAACTCATGCTCTAGGCATCCGCATGGCCCTCGGAGCCCAGCGCGACAGCATCCTCCTCCTCCTCCTGCGCAAAGGATTTTTCCTCGTCGGCAGCGGCGTCCTCCTCGGCCTTCTCGTCTCCTTCCTCACCGTCCGCGTCGTCCAATCCCAACTCTGGGGCATCTCCGCCTTTGATCCCCTCGCCTTCATCCTCGCTCCATTCGCCCTGTTGGCCGCTGGACTCCTCGCCTGCTACATCCCTGCACGCCGGGCCACCCGTGTCGATCCCATGATCGCCCTCCGTTACGAGTAAACCAATGACCATGGACATCCAACGCCCATCCAACGCCCACGCCACCCTCACCCGCAGAAGTCTGCTAGCGGCGGTCGCCGTCGTTTCCGTCGCCGGCGTCACCATTGGAGTTTCCCGCCTTCGCCCCGCTGCCCCCACTGTCGACCGCGCCACCATCTGGACCGACGAAGTCAAACGCGGCCCGATGGTGCGCGAAGTGCACGGCAACGGCTCCTTGCTCGCCGAAGACATTCGCTGGATTCCCGCGGAGACCGCTTCTCGCGTAGATCGCATCCTCATTCATGCCGGCGCCACCGTCCAGCCGTCCACCATCATTCTCGAACTCACCAATCCCCAGCTCCAGCGCGATGCTCTCGACGCCGAATACCAACTCAAAGCCGCCCAGGCCGACTACGAAAATCTCAAAGTCCAGCTCAACAGTGACGTCCTCAACCAGCAGGCCTCCACCGCTTCCGTCCGCAGCGAATACGAGCAAGCCAGAATCCAGCACGAAGTCGATGCCAAGCTCCGCACCGAAGGTCTGAGCTCTGACATCTCGGAAAAACTTTCCAACGTGAAAGCCGCTCAGTTGGCCATTCGCCTCAAGCTGGAAGAAAGCCGCACGCAAAACGTTATCGACTCGCAAAACGCCCGTCTGCAAGCCCAGCAATCTCACGTCGATCAGCAACGCGCTCTCTACAACCTGAAACGCAGCGAACTCGATTCCCTGCACGTTCGCTCCGGCATCAACGGCGTGCTCCAGGTCGTTCCCGTGGAAGTCGGCCAACAGGTCACTCCCGGCACCAACATCGCGCGCGTCGCCGATCCCAAAAAACTCAAAGCCGAAATAAAAATTCCGGAAACCCAGGCCAAGGACATTCTCATCGGCCAGCAAGCTTCCATCGACACCCGCAACGGAATCGTCGCGGGCCCCGTTTCCCGCATCGACCCCGCCGTGCAGAATGGCACTGTCACCGTGGACGTCGCGATCACCGATCCCCTTCCCCCCGGCGCTCGGCCCGACCTCACGGTCGATGGCACAATCGAAATCGAAAATCTCAAAGATGTCGTCTATGTCTGTCTCTTATACACATC
>CAXMLS010000475.1:0-3205 GCA_964194235.1 uncultured bacterium
GATGTGTATAAGAGACAGATCTAATCCTTCGCGAAGAGGAAATTCTCGGGAAGCTAAGCGGCATGGTCAAAGCGGCCGCCGGCAGAAAGTAGTTTCTTGATTTCGGAACGTGAGTGAGCAATGGCTGTCAACACCCAGGAGGGTGAGTCCAATGGCAAAACAGATTATTACAGGTGCGAATTCACGTCAGTCGATTCTTCGCGGCGTGAATATTCTAGCTGACGCAGTAAAAATAACGCTCGGTCCGAAAGGACGCAATGCCGTAATTGAGAAGAAATTCGGTGCGCCTATCATCACCAAAGACGGTGTGACCGTTGCGAAAGAGATTGAGCTGCAAGATCCTCTTGAGAACATGGGGGCACAAATGGTGCGCGAGGTTGCGTCCAAAACCTCGGACGTGGCAGGCGATGGAACTACGACCGCAACTCTGTTGGCTCAGGCGATTTTCCGGGAAGGCGTGCGCACAGTTGCTGCTGGTGCTAACCCGATGGCACTCAAGCGCGGCATCGATAAAGCTGTGGAAGCTGTCGTGGTCGAAATTAAGAGGCTTTCCCGCGAAGTGAAGGGTGACATGATTACGCAAGTCGGTACAATCAGCGCAAACAACGACAAGCAAGTAGGCAGCATTATCGCTGAGGCCATGAAGAAGGTGGGCAAGGATGGCGTGATCACAGTCGAGGAATCGAAGACGATGGAGACCACACTAGAAGTGGTCGAAGGTATGCAATTCGATCGCGGCTATCTTTCGCCATACTTCGTCACCGATCCGGATCGCATGGAGTGCGTGCTGGAGGACGCACTTATTCTGATCCACGAGAAGAAAATCAGTTCGATGAAGGACCTTCTGCCATTACTTGAGCAGACTGCTAAGTTGGGAAAACCACTTCTGATCATTGCCGAAGACATCGAAGGCGAAGCTCTTGCAACTTTGGTAGTGAACAAACTTCGGGGAACGCTGAAATGCGCGGCGGTAAAAGCCCCGGGGTTTGGAGATCGCCGAAAAGCCATGCTGGAAGATATCGCCACGCTCACCGGCGGTAAGGCGATCACTGAGGACCTCGGACTGAAACTTGAGAAGCTAAACACCGAAGATCTCGGAAGGGCGAAAAAGATAACGATTGATAAGGACAACACGACAATTATCGATGGTGCTGGTAAGGCCAGCGAGATCGAAGGCCGCATCAAGCAACTCCGAGCGCAAGTGGAAGACACCGACTCGGATTACGACAAAGAAAAACTTCAAGAACGTCTCGCCAAACTCGTAGGGGGTGTAGCTGTAATCAAGGTGGGCGCGGCAACCGAGATGGAGCTGAAGGAGAAAAAGGCTCGCGTTGAGGATGCCATGCACGCGACACGTGCAGCGGTCGAAGAAGGCATTGTCCCGGGCGGTGGAACTGCTTATTTGCGCTGTATCCCAGTGTTAGAAAAACTCAAACTTCACGACGATGAAGCAACCGGTGTGAACATCGTAAAGAGAGCGCTCGAAGAACCTATTCGTCAGATCGCGCAGAACGCCGGACGCGAAGGCGCGGTCATCGTTGAGCGTGTGCGCGAATCAAAAGACGAAGCATACGGGTTCAATGCCGAGACCAACGAGTTTGGAGACATGATCAAAGCTGGTGTGATCGACCCAGCCAAGGTCACCCGCCTGGCGTTGCAGAATGCGGCGTCGATTGTCTCTCTAATGCTAACTACCGAGGTTTTGATCGCCGACCTTAAGGACGAAGAACAGATGACGGCCGCTGGTGCCGGTCATGGCGGCATGGGCGGAATGTACTAGCCAGTTTTCTGTTTACACAACGAACGCGATTGCTTTTGCTTCTGCTGCATTTGGTCGTCGATACGAAATGAGCTTCGCGAAGATGTCGACGGCCTCGAAAAGTGGAGGGGAAACAATCCGTGGCGATTGAGTACGCTGCGCTTACAGAAGCACTGAATTTTACACTCGCCAAAGATCTAAATGCGCTCCCGGACACTGCTATGGCGCAATGGTGCCATGTATGTCAGCGCAATGTGGAAACTAGCCACGCCCACGACAAGATGGTCCAAACAATCGGACTGTTAGACAAATCTACTCGGTCATTTTTCGGTCTGGCGGTACTATTCAGATCGATGTAACTGTGCCCAGTTTTGTGCCCACCACCAAACCTACCTGTTGCTACTGAGTAGCCAGGCAGAGACGCAACCCCAATTCGCTGCTGCAGCTGTAACTCTTCATGCCAAACAGTCGTACTCGGTATAAGTTGTTGATTCCTGGTGCGACCAATCTTCTCGATTTTCTCTCAACTCATTGATAGCTTATTTTTCAGATTCAATGCGCACCTGACGCATTGCTGGCGAGATGTGACAGTATCTTGCAACGAATGACGCAGTCTTCATGGAGCTATCCTGAATACGGCGACCAGAATTTCTCGAATACCTGCAAAACTGAGATGGCAAGCTGGGAAGTGAATTAATTCTAGAAGTGATCGTCGATTTTGCGTCGCACCACGTTTACTTGGTTTTGTTGCTGCGCTGGAATTTGTGGCGCTCGACGACTCCCTGGCCTTCGCGCACGACGATCCATTGATTGGCATCTACGGCAGGGAAGGTTTCGCTTGCGCCTTGCGGCCAACGGATGATGATATCGGCTTTGGTTTCCCGGCCGAGTCCGAAGTGAACGCGAAAATCGCCTTGCGAAATGTGGTAACCGCCGCTGCGCACTTCGTCGATTTGCTTGTGTTTTCCGGCGGTCACGGTAATTTTTGCGCCGATAGCGTCACGTCCGCTGGCCGTCACGGCGCGAATGAGTAAGGCGTTGCCGCGCGGGCCAAGGTTTTTCAGAAGCGACGGAGCTTCAAAAAGATTTACGGTGACAATTTCCAACGATCCATCGTTGTCGAGATCGGCGACCGCGATGCCACGAGAGGAATGAAGGGCGGTGATTCCGGTGCCGCTCGACGGCGACATATCGAAGAACTGACCGTCTCCGCGATTCCAGAACAATTGCCGCGGCTGCTTGAACTGCTCGCCGATTTTATATTTATCCACGAAAGGATAGACGTGACCATCGGCGACAAATAGATCTTTCCAGCCGTCGTTGTCGAAGTCCAGGAAGGCCGTGCCCCATTTGATGTATTGGGTGTACAAAGATAAACCGGCCTTGCTAGTGACGTCGGTGAAGATATTTTTTACGTCGTTGTGATACCTGTCTCTTATACACATC
>CAXMLS010000476.1:0-4024 GCA_964194235.1 uncultured bacterium
GTAATGTTTCTTCATCACGCCTCCGCAGGTGCAATGAACTTGTTCCTGCTGAATTTCCGTAGTTTGCGCTACCAGTAATTCACAGCGGCATGCTGGATTGGTGCAATGCCAACGATCGCCCGATTGCATGAGCATGGATTTCCGACCTTTCTCCGCGAGGGGATTCTGGGGATAGTTACCGTGTGGTTACTATCTACGGATGAGTACTCGCGGCCGAGTGGAATATACCTACCAGTAACTTTTAAAGCAAGTGTAATTACGTGTACTGTGGGTAGTAGGGGAAGAACGTTCACACGAGGTTTATCGTGGCTGGCGGTGCGGTTGCGGGCATCGAAACAGGCTGCTAAAATCGATGATTTGCCGGGACCCCGCCGCGCCGTTCGTGGGCGCGACGGCTTCCTAACAAGGGGTATCCTGTACAGGGCGGACATTCCTAAGCCGGGCATACTACAAGCCATAAATGATTGATTCAGGCGCTATTTAGCGCAGCGATGGCCCGCGGTCGTAAGGACTGCGGAAGGAGAGCGGTGTGGCGAAATATGATGTAGCGATCATCGGCAGCGGTCCGGGCGGGTACGTGGCGGCTATTCGCGCGGGCGAACTGGGGCTGAAAACCGTGGTAGTGGAGAAGGATCCGTACCTCGGAGGCACGTGCCTGCACGTCGGATGTATTCCCACCAAAGTGCTGCTGCATCATGCGGATGTTTACGATCATTTCAAGAACGCCGCCGAACTGGGATTTGAAGTCAGCGGGCTGAAAGTCAATTGGGCCAACGTGCTGGCGCGCAAAGATAAGATCGTCAAGAAGCACTCCAAAGGCATCGAATTTCTGTTTAAAAAGAACAAAGTGGAGTTTGTCCAGGGTTGGGGACGCTACGCAGGGCCCGGGCGCGTCAGCGTGGACAATAACGGCAAAAAGTCGGAGATCGAAGCGGCAAATATTTTGATGGTCAGCGGGTCGGAAGCGCGCAATTTGCCGGGCATTGAGCCGGATCACAAAACTATTTTGACCAATCGCTCGATACTGGAGCTTCCGGCGATACCAAAAACGTTGATCGTGGTGGGGGCGGGAGCGGTCGGTGTGGAATTTGCGTCGATTTATAATTCTTTCGGTACGCAAGTGACGATTCTGGAAGCGTTGCCGCGGGTTGTGCCGGTGGAAGACGAAGAGATTTCCACGGAGCTGGAGAAAACCTACCGCAAGAAAAACATTCAGATTTTTACCAGCAGCAAAGTGGAGTCGGTGAAGAAGGATGCCAAGGGCGTAACTGTGTCGTTCACCGATAAGGACGGAAAGAAGCAGATGCTGCAAGCGGAAAAATTGCTGCTGGCGGTGGGGCGCAAGCCCATGACGGAAAATTGCGGGCTGGAAAAATCCAAGGCCAAGCTGGAGCGCGGATTCGTACACGTGGGCCCGTACATGGAGACGGAAGAAAAAGGGCTGTACGCCATAGGAGACATCGTCGCGGGGATGCCGCAGCTGGCGCATGCCGCGATGATGGAAGGCATCGTGGCGGTGACGCATATCGCCGGAAAACCAACGCATGCGATCGTGAAGACGCGCATTCCGAACGCTACTTACTGCGAACCGCAGATTGGGTCGATCGGCTTGACGGAGACGCAGGCGCGCGACGCCGGACACGCGGTAAAAGTGGGAAAATTTCCATTCGTGGGAAACAGCAAGGCCACGATACTTGGCAATCATGGCGGGTTCATCAAAGTAGTGTCCGATGAAAAATTCGGCGAAGTGCTGGGCATTCACATCATCGGGCCGCTGGCGACGGAAATTTTGTCGGAAGCCGCGGCAGTGCTGCATCTCGAGGGCACCATCGACGATATGATGAACATGATGCATGCGCATCCCACGGTGTGGGAGGGCATGGGCGACGCGTTCGCTTCGGTCCGGGGACTGCAGATCAATGTGTGAGCGGTTGTTGCAGAAGGCGAAATGAAAACTTGCGCCATTGTTGATTTGGGTTTGATTGGCTACGCCGAGGCGTGGGAGCTGCAGAAACGCCTGGTCCTGGCACGCAAGTCTCGCGTGATCGAGGATGTGCTGCTGCTCTGCGAGCATCCGCATGTGATCACGCTGGGCCGCAACGGAAAGCGCGAACATCTGCTGGCCTCGGAATCGGTGCTGCGGCAGAAGGGCGTGGAGTTCCACGCCACGGACCGCGGCGGCGACATTACCTATCACGGCCCCGGGCAATTGGTGGGCTATCCGATTCTGGACCTGGGCGCGATTCGCAAAGATGTGGGCTGGTACGTGCGCATGCTGGAAGAAATGATGATTCGTGCGAGCGTTGATTTCGGAATCTCCGCCGAACGCGTCGCCGGGAAAACCGGCATCTGGGTGCAGAGCGCGAACGGCGCGGAAGAAAAATTGGGGGCGATCGGCGTGCACCTCAGCCGCTGGGTCACTTCTCACGGGTTTGCATACAATGTTTCGACGGACTTGCGCTATTTCGATTTGATCGTTCCGTGCGGGATTGCCGGGCGCAAAGCGACGTCGCTGGAAAAAATTCTGGAGCGCAGGGTGGAGCGTAAAGAAGTTGTGCCGCCACTGGTGCGGGATTTTGGAACGGTGTTCGAACTGGAGATGCGGGAAACGCCGCTTTCTGAATTGGCGGCAAAGTTACGGGCGCAGGATCTGGCCGGCGCAGCAAATCCGGAAACAAGGCCGGCGGTTGCGGCTTCGGTATAGCGGGCATGGAGCGCGGATGAAGAAGGAATTGACGCGGCAGCAACACCTGGATCTGTACTACTACATGCGCCTGAACCGCGGCGTGGAAGACACCATGGTGAAGCTGTTCCGCCAGAACAAAATTGTGGGCGGGTTGTATTCGAGCGAAGGCCAGGAAGCGATTTCCGTGGGCACCGCGTACGCGCTGGAGAAAAAGGATTGGCTGGCGCCGATGATCCGCAATATCGGGGCGCTGCTGGTGAAAGGCGTTCCGCCCCGCGATATTTTCACGCAGCACATGGCAAAATATTCTTCGCCCACGCGCGGCAAGGACGGCACCAGCCACTTTGGCGATTTGGAAAATCTGCACATCGTTTCGCCGATTTCCATGCTGGGCGATTTGATTCCGGTGATGACCGGGGTGGCCATGGCGGGCCGCTACCTCGGACAGAAGATTGTGGCCATGACGTGGATTGGCGATGGCGGCAGCTCCACCGGGGTATTTCACGAGGGCCTGAATTTTGCGGCCTCGCAGAAAGCGCCGTTTGTTTTAATTCTGGAAAATAATCAGTGGGCCTATTCCACTCCGGTGCGGCGGCAGGTGCCGGTGGAGAATCTGGCGGATCGCGCCAAGGCCTACGGCATTGCCAGCTACATCGTGGACGGCAACGACGTGGTGGCGGTGTACACCATTACCAAAGAAGCGGTGGACCGCGCGCGGGCAGGCGAAGGTCCGATCCTGATCGAAGCAAAATCGATGCGTATGCGCGGGCACGCGCAGCATGATCCAGCGGAGTATGTGCCGCGGGAAATGTTCGAATACTGGAAGCAGCGGGATCCCATACTGCTGTATGAGAAGTTTTTGACCGCGGAAAAATTGCTGGATGCCAAGGGCAAAAAAGAAATCGACGACCGCATCGAGACTTTACTGACCAAGGACCGCGACTTCGCGGAAGCTTCGCCGATGCCGCCGCCGGAGTTTGCCGCGGAGGGCGTGTACTGCACCGGGGACGATTGCCACAAGGTGGCGCCCAAGTGGGAAAGATCCAAATCGGAAGTGACGCCACCGGGGTCGAGCATAAAGGCGGTGTGGTCGGTAGACGGATTTGGCGAAGGCAAAGGATCCGGTGGGAAGAATGCGCCGATCCATTTTGGCGATACTACGCCGGCGACCGCGGGACTTGGCGATAACGAAAGCAAGCTTCCACCGAAGACACCCGCAAAAACGGTAGCCAAAAAGGTGGCAAAACCGGCGATGAAGAAAGTTGCCGAGGCCGGGGCGAAAAACAAGAAAGCGACTGTGGCCGCGAGTAAGAATGGATCCTGTCTCTTATACACATC
>CAXMLS010000477.1:0-6817 GCA_964194235.1 uncultured bacterium
GATGTGTATAAGAGACAGCACTGATACTGTCGGGCCAGAATTTCCCACCGGATGCGCTCGTGAAAATTGGCGCGCAATTGGCAACCAACGTTAGCGTCGCCAGCCCGACTGGTATGCAAGCCACTTCGCCTGCAAGCGTGGCAACAGGAGCCGTGAACATCACCGCGTATTCGGCGGCGAGCAATTGGCTGGCGCTCGCACCGGACGCCTTCACGTACGGTGCGCAGATTTTTCGCGTGTTGCCAAACGCCGGTGTGAGCAGCGGCGGAGACACAATACAAATCTACGGCTATGGTTTCGGCAGCGATGTCAGCGGTATCACCGTGAAAATCGGTGGCACAAATGCAATTGTACAAAGCGTGGACAATTTACCTGGGTTCGCGTCGGCATTAGGCCTCGGCAGTAGCTATCCGTTTTCGCTCGAGCGCATTACGCTGCAAACTCCCCCCGGCCTGCCCGGCATTAGTGATGTAGTGATCACCACTTCATCCGGTTCTGCCACCCCTGCGAAAGCGTTTCAATACCTGCAAAGTGCCCAGTCCTATTCGAAACCGGGATTCTACCGGTTTCTCACCTATGACCAAAAACGCCAGCGCGTATATCTCAGCAACATCGATCACGTCGACGTCTTCGATCTACAAGCTGGTGCGTTCGTTGCGCCCCTTCAACCGCCCGGCGGACCGCCCCCTAACGCCGGTTTGAAGGGACTCGCCATGACTCCGGGCGGATCGCAACTCGTCATCGCGGATTTTGGAGCGCAAACTGTCTATGTTGTCGACCCGGCAACAGGTTCCGGCACGAGTACCGTTGTCGGCGGCGTTCCCGGATTCGCAAGTTCCGGGCCCTCGCGAGTTGCGGCGACCAGCACGCAAACTGTGTTTGTTGGACTTAGCGGTGAAGGTGGCTTCGGCCTAGGTTGTTCGTCTTGTCTAACCCAGATGAATCTATCGGTCAGTCCGCCGTTGGTGCAACCAGTTCCCCAGCCGGAAGTATCGAGCATTGTCGGTGCGCCGATGCTTCAGGGGAATGCCGCGGGCGATCATGTGTTTCTGGCCTTCGGTAACAACTCTGTTGCACAATTCGCCATCTGGAACGCCGCCTCGCCAAATCAGTTCAACGTTTCGCAGGCCGGCGCCCCTGTTAAAGACCTTGCACCCGCGGCCGACGGAAATATTTTTGCTTCGCAAACGAATGCCACCACGGAAATTCGTAACTCCGGCATGCTCATAACCGCGGTCCCTGCGTCTGCGGAATTAACTCAGATTCCCGGCCGCAATGCTGTTCCTGGAGTCGCCGTACATCCCAGCGGGGCGCTCATCTACCAACCTTTCTTGACCGGCCCGGCGGGCACTGCCGGTGTTAAAGGCGGCGTCGACATTGTGGACGCGCACTCCGGTGCTTTGCGTTTGCGGATTTTTCTGCCGCAGCAATTTATGACCGATGTGGACGCGTTGCATGGCGATTTTTTGACCATTGACGAAAATGGTCAGCGCCTTTTTGCGATCACCTCGCTGGACGGCTCTCCTCAACAAGCATCGCTCACAGTTGTGCAGTTTGCCGCCGTTCCGCTCGGGATCGGATCGGTGCTGCCTGTTATTGTCCCAATCGCGGGGGGTACTTCGATTACCATCCGTGGTAGTGGTTTCCTGGCAGGAATAAAAGTGACTATCGGCGGCAAACCAGCCACCGCTACCATGGTGGACATGAATACTATCAAAGTAGTTTCCCCCGTGGTCTCCGCAGGCCCTCAACAACTCACCATTACTAATGCGAGCGGCGAAGCCGTTTCACTGGACGCCGCCCTCGCGGCAAACTGATCGCCGTTGTACGTTCTGGGTGCCGAGCACGTCGTAGTCGCGTGTGGGGATTTTGTCAGCCACAAAGCGGAGGTTGATAATCGCGGCTGTTCTTCATACCCCTCGCATTAATCCCATCACAAAACTCATCTCTAACCTTTCCCGGCCTGTTTCATCCAACCTCCATGCAAACGCGCAAACTCGGCAATTCCGATCTCTATATCACCGGCGTCGGTTTTGGCGCCTGGGCCATTGGTGGGGGCGGCTGGGAATTTGGTTGGGGAAAACAGGAAGTATCCGATTCTCTCGCGGCGATAAAACGCTCGCTCGAACTCGGTGTGAATTGGATCGACACCGCCGCGGTGTACGGCTTGGGCCACTCGGAAGATATTGTCGCCAAGGCTGTAAAGCAATGGGGAGGGCCAAGGCCTTACATTTTTACCAAATGCATTATGGTGTGGGACGAACAGCGCAAAGTGCGCAAGGAGTTCAGCCCCGAGTCCATTCGCCGAGAATGCGAAGGCAGTCTGCGCCGCCTGCAGGTGGACACCATCGATTTGTACCAGATGCATTGGCCACCCGCTAACAACGCACCGGGCCTTGAAGGAGCCTGGCAAACGCTTGCGACGCTACAAAAGGAAGGCAAAGTGCAATGGATTGGCGTTTCAAATTTCAACGTGGAGCAACTGAAGCGCGCCGAAAAAGTTGCGCCAGTCACCTCGCTGCAGCCTCCGTATTCTGTGATCCGGCGGCAGATCGAAGCTGAGCTTCTGCCGTACTGCGAGCGGCAGGGAATTGGTGTGGTTTCGTATTCGCCCATGGCTTCGGGCCTGCTGACCGGTGCGATGACTCGCGAGCGGGCGGCCACATTACCCGCCGATGATTTTCGTAGCCGAAATCCGGAGTTTAAGGAACCACGACTTTCAAAAAATATTGAGCTGGTAGAACGTTTACATAACATCGGCCAGCGCCACGGCCGCAGTCCCGGGGAGGTTGCTATCGCCTGGGCATTGCACAACCCGGCGATCACTGGCGTGATTGTCGGCGCTCGCGACGCCAAACAAGCGGAAGGCGTCATGCGTGCGGGTGATCTGACACTGACCGCGCAGGAAAATGCTGAAGTCGAAGGCGCGGCCGCAGCTGCGGTGGCGCGCTAACTGGCTTAGTTTATTCAGGATTTAATTTTCAATCAGGAGTGCATATGGATCTCGGCCTGAAAGGCAAAAGTGCCGTCGTGACAGCCTCGACGGCAGGAATTGGTTTCGCAATCGCAAATGTTTTGGCCGGCGAAGGTGCGCACGTCATCGTGAACGGGCGCACGCAAGATTTGAAGTGAACGTGATGAGCGGTGTGCGCCTCAGCCGCCACTATCTACCGGGCATGCTGCGCAACAATTGGGAAAGCATTATTTTCATCTCCAGTGAATCCGGGCAGCAGATTCCCGCAGAAATGATTCACTACGGGATGACCAAAACCGCGCAGATCGCCATCGCGCGGGGTCTGCCTGAATCCGTTGCTGGCACCCGAGTTACCGTAAATTCGGTGCTTCCCGGACCCACGGACTCGGAAGGGTTGGGCAATTTCGTGAAGGAATTGGCGAAGCAGCAGGGAGTATCGGGGGCTGAATTTGAGAAAATGTTTTTTGCCGGAGTTCGGCCTACGTCGCTGTTGAAGAGATTCGAAACGCCGGAAGAAATTGCGGATGTGGTCGCCTTCGTCGCCAGCGCTCAGGCCGCCACCATTAAATGGGGCGGCCGTGCGCTCGGAAGGTGGCGTGGCCCGTAGTATTTTGTAACAAAAGCTCGCACGATATGTTCGAACGAGGTCCCGCGAAGCGATGACGGTTAAATTCGAATTCTCGAAGTGCTCGTTCGAATAATTCTAAATTCAGTTTTGCGAATCTTGATTCCGCATTGATTCTATTCGCAAACAATTTGCGGATTCAGAATTCGGGAGTGTTCGATTCGAATAGAAACGTGCGTTCGAATAAAAATCCAGAAAATGTCGGCAGTCCGACAATTGAAGTATCGCTTTAGGTTTTACGCGCGCAAATAATCTGGACGCCAGCTTTTGATCAGCTGTTTGATCGCTTTGCCTTCCGTCAATTTCTCTTCCAACACTTTGCGTGCCAGCCCAGGGAGTTCCGCATCGCTAGCAAATCGCAGCGAAACCAGTTGCCTTACCGTGAACTCTCCGATGCGTGCTTGCAAATCCTGCGGCAGCAATCGTTCATAGCGAAGCCGCTCTTCCAGGCGGATCACCCGGTCCTGCACCTGCAAGGTACTGACGCGTGCGGCCAGGAAACCCACGATGAATGCCGCCGACGTTAGTACCCATACGGCGCCGTCGATAGATAAACCTGCGGTCTTCCAGCGGTAAATTGCCCAAGCAAAGTTCAGGGTACAGACCGGCAGCACAAAGAAATGAAGCGCGGGCATCCACCGCGTATGGTTCGCAAAATTCTGTTCGCTCATCGAATTAGTCTCCTGAACTAAGAAATGGATCCGGCCTCCACCGTGACGATCTGGGATTGGTGTAACCCGTTACTTAAATACTTCCGGCACATGTCTGGGGAACGACACGAGGCTCGGTCCTCGGGCCTCGATTGTAACAAATCCGTCGATGCACCTATTCAGATGAAACTGAATGACTGGTTGGCACATCCAACGGTCAAAGATTGACGTTTAGTATCAAAGACACGATTTAACGCGGAGAAAAACAATGGCCAAAGCGACATGGGCAGGTAAAACGATTGCAGAGAGCACGTCTACGGTGAAAGTGGAAGGCAACCAGTACTTCCCTTCGGACGCGGTCCCGAAGAATTTTCTAAAGCCCAGCAATCACACCAGCGTTTGTCCTTGGAAGGGGACGGCGCACTACTATCACGTAGAAGTCGACGGGATGCGAAATGAAAACGCTGCGTGGTATTATCCCAATCCCAAACCGGCCGCCGCTGAGATTAAAGATCGCATCGCATTTTGGAAAGGTGTACTTGTAGAAGGGTAGAGGGGCAACTGTTCCTCGGGTTACGGGTGCGCGAGTTTGAGTAAATCAAGTCCCCAATAAGTTGGCTCTCGCTCGCGAGTACCCATGCTCCGCGGCCCAGAGCGAAAGTGGAATAGCGGCGAGATCGTCGACCAGCGGCACGGCATTCCCGTCCTTGGTTAAATCAATCGTAGGCAAATAGAATTTACAGGCATCGCACGTTTCTACCCGGATGTACGGAAACTGCTCCGCAACGTAAACCGGCAGCTTGGCCTCCGCTTCTTCACCACACGTTGGGCACAGGATTCGCCGGTACTCCCACTCACGCTGGCACACAGAACACATTAAAAATCTCTTACCTCCGTCTCCTTCGGGGCGAAGCACGCCCAGCAGCGGTCGAGCTCCACAGCCGGGACAAAGCGAACTCGCGGAAGCGCCGGACTCGACGCGCGGTTTTTCGGCGGCGCGCAATTCTGCAAAGGGCTGCAGAAACGCGCGGGGAAGAAATTGCTTGAATGCGGCATCGGGTTGGTCGTCGCGCCGACCTGCATCCCAATTTTCAGTCAGCAACCCAGCCCAGGACTTCGCAGACAGAAGGGACAGTTGCTTCGCCGAATCCGCCAAAGGCGCGGGCCCATGTTCCGCAACGAGTGTGAGAAATTCTTTGAAGCGGGGAAGTAGGCTTTCAAGCTTAAGATTTTCCTGCAGCGACGATTCACCTAGCTCAGCGAAGGGTGGTTTGCTGTCGGTTACAAGAGCGGCGAGCGAGCTCTTCTGAAATTCCGCAATGCGTCTGTAGAAGGTCAATACTTCGCGCGCGAAGGGATGCACATCGGCGAGGTGTTCTGCGCGACGAATTCGGGCGTCGTACTCTTTTGCAAGATTTGGCGCAGGCATTATTTGCGCTGAGCAGAGCCGACTACGCGCTCCCACCACAAGCGATGGTGGCGCCGCGCAAAATTCTGCGAGACATCTCCGCGGATCATGGAGTTCAGCGCGCCGCGCTCCGCGAATACACTCATATAAATATGAATCATGAACAAGCCGATGGTGAGCAATGCCGCGGCGGGATGAATTAAAACTGCCGCATAACGAAGAGCGCGGGCATTCCAAGGCAAATATTCTGGAATCCACAACACCACGCCGGAAAGCAGCAACAGAATGCCGCAGAGCACAAAGCCCCAGAATAATAATTTCTGGCCCATGTTGTACCGGCCGGATGGCGGCATGGCTTCATCTTCGTTGCGCACGTAGTGCTGCATGGAATTCATCCACGCTTTGTCCTCTTCCGTGGTGTGCATCTGCGAGGCCCAGGTGCTGTACATCCACGCGAGGGTAAAAGAGAAAAACAATCCAATCCACGGATGCAACATGCGCGAGATCTGCGTACCGCCCAGCACCACGGCAATCCAGAGCAGCCACGGCGACCAGAACGACAAGCCAGTGAGCATCAGGTATAAATACGAAAAGCCATTCATCCAATGCATGAGGCGCTCGCGAAACTCGTAGCGCATGATGTGCCCGTTCGGCAAAATTTCGTCGTCCCGCGCTTCAGCCCGACTATTCATAAGGAGCGCTCTCCGGTTTGCGATGCAGGAGTTACTGGTGTGGGCTGCTCCGATACATTGTCATTAGGATCGTCCGGATCATCTTTCGGTCCAAAGCGAATGTAGTGGACGAAAAGTCCAATCAGTCCACCCACCATCGCTATATTTCCCAACCACTTTAGCGGATGCTTCCACAATTTCACGGACCAGGGGATGCGCGGATCGGCAGGCAACCCGCCGTAAATTTCGGGCTTGGTGATGTCGTGCAAAACGTATATCACTCCGGTTCCGCCGACGCCCGGTGGATCGTACACACCGGCATTCGGAAAGTTTGAATGCTCGCGCAATTGTTTGGCTCGTCCATCGGCCAGCGCGCGCATGTCGTCCTTGGTACCAAAGTGCAGACAACCGGTCGGACAAGATTTAATGCATGCCGGCTCGAGGCCTTCGCTGACGCGATCGGTACAGAGCGTGCATTTGTAAACGCGT
>CAXMLS010000478.1:0-5588 GCA_964194235.1 uncultured bacterium
GGTTTAATTCGCGCGTCGTATTCAAACGTCACAACGGGGAATCACGCCGTTTTCAGCGCCGGATGAGATTTTGGCGAGGGACACCGCTTGTACTGAAGCGGCGGGCGGCGCCACGGTTATCGTTGATGTATTCAAAAAAAGATAAGGAAATATTGATGCGGTGGCAGCTTGCAAAAGTGCGCAGCGACTGGCGCGTCCTCGCTTACCCGGGCATGCGTGATGACGTTCCGCCGGAAGACAAGACTATCCAGGCCGAATACTACGCTGCGCGTGATGCCTTGAAGCAATTCGAGAACGCCGAGCTCGTCACGCTGGCGAAACAAGCGCACCCCGATGTGCCTGATGACGTAAACCTGAACACGGCAGACAGATACAGACGCTGGTGCCAGGTTCAGCAGCATATTATGGAAGCAGAATTAAAACTTCTGGCTATCAGCCGGGAGATCGAAGATGCGTTGCCGCAATTGAGGACCAAGGTGCAATAGGACGCCGGCTAACATCCGCGGAAGAACAAGGGGCGTTAATTTGCAAGAGTGGACGCCGGGTCGACCTGCAGTCGCCGCCGCTGGGTGAACTGCCGGCGCGCCCAGTTTGGGACTTGCGCCATTCATTGCGATCGAGGGACATCAACGCGGGCTCATGTTATCTTTCCCATCGTGTGTTCATCGGGCATAGCGGGTTGGTTGTCGCCGCAACGGATCTTTCCCACCTTTATTGTCGCCATCGCACTAATTCTAGTGTCTTCCATTGTTGTTGACGGACAATCGGCGAACGCCTCGCTGACCGGCCGCATAACCGATTCCAGCAAAGCGGTGGTTTCCAATGCGAAAGTGATTGTCATCAACAACGGCACGCGAGTTCGTTACGAAACCATTACAAACGAAACGGGAATCTTCTACGTGACCAACCTGCCGCCTGGTTCGTATCGCATCGAAGTGGAAAAGCTGGGATTTAAAGTGGTCATCAAATCCGACCTGATTCTTCACGTGCAAGATGTTCTGGAACTCAATTTTGAGATGGTTCCGGGATCGGCGTCGGAAAGCGTCACGGTGCAGGGCGGAGCGCCGTTGCTCGATACCGAGTCCTCGACGATCGGCACCGTGGTCGAGCGGCGCCAAGTGAATGAGCTACCTTTAAATGGCCGCAACGTATTTAATTTAATTGAACTCGCGGCGTCCGTGGTTCCGCAAGGAAGCTCGACGGGCACGGCGGTCGGGGTAAATCCATTTGGCTGGGGAAATTATCAGGTAAATGGTTCCTTCGGAAACGAGAGCGCGGAATATTTGGACGGCCAGCCACTCAACATCGGTTATATCAACCTGCCCGTTTTGATTCCGACGCAAGATTCCATTCAAGAATTTAAAGTTCAGACCAGCAACCTCGGCCCAGAATGGGGGAAGTTTTCCGGCGGCGTGATCAACCTGAGCACCAAGTCCGGCAGCCGCGTGATTCACGGTGAAGCGTACGAATATCTGCGCAACAAGATTTTTAATGCGAACGATTTCTTTCTAAATGCGGTAGGGAAAAGCAGGCCACCCTGGGTACAGAACCAATTCGGAGCAAATACGGGTGGGCCATTGAATCTCCCGGGCGTTGTCGGGCGGAACAAGACGTTCTGGTTTGTGAGCGCCGAGAGTTTTCGGTTACGAACCAGCGAGCCATTCACCGCCACGGTTCCCGATGCGCACGAGAGAGCCGGAAATTTTTCGGAACTTTGCAAGTCGGGATTCACCGCGGGGATTTGCAACGACCGAGGCTTGGATGCGAACGGGAAGCCGGTAGTGATCGACCAGATTTACGATCCGTGTGGCGGGGTGGTGAACGCAAATGGTACTTGTCCTGGGAGCGCCGCCGCTCCACAGCCATTTCTAAACAACGTGATTCCAGCGAACCGGATTAGCAACACGTCGGCGAAACTCCTAGATCTATGGCCCGCAGCCAACAATCCAAACACCAGGAACAACAACTTTACTACCGCCGCACCGACCGGCGGAGACCATAGTCAAGTTGTTGCGCGTCTAGACCACAACATTACGGATAAGCAGCGGCTATTCTTGCGCTTCAGTCACTGGGACATTCTGGATTTGCCTATCGATCCGCTGGCAACCGGGCTGTGCGCGGATCGTTGTAATGAGGATTACCACACGCAGGCCCTCGCCGCCGGCTACACTCACAGCGTAACACCCACAACCGTCTTCGGATTCAACGCAAGCGTCAGCCGCTTCAGCTATGACCGGAATCCCAAGAATGCAGGCTTTGATTTGACCAGTATCGGTTGGCCGGCGAGCTATAACGCAGCGATCCCGGCGCAGATGCGCACCCCGCCGACGCCCTGCGTGGCGAACTTCGCCGACAACATCATGTGTACCCAGGGTCAAAGTTTTATTCACGATCGCAACACGCAATTCTACTTGTCGCCGAGCTTGTCCATTTTGCGCGGCCGTCATGAATTCCGCATGGGCTTCCAATTCGAAGTCGGCCGCGACAACTATGCCCAGTCCAACGTGGCTACCGGGGCTTTTGATTTTTGCGTCGCCGGCCAGGCGTGTTTCACCGCTCTACCGGGAGTTCCCGGCACAGGATTTTCCTTTGCGGATTTCTTGATGGGGTACGCCGACAATTTCAATAATTTGGAGAACCATTTTTTTGCGCAAGCCGTGGTGCCAGCTTTCACCGCAGGCCAGCAGATTCACCGCGCATTTTACTTTGACGATTCCTGGCACGCCAGTACTCGCTTGACCCTGAATCTTGGGCTGCGCTACGAGTTGCAAGGACCGTGGTCCGATCGCTACAACCGTTTGTCGTATTTCGACCCGACGGCTACAAATTATTTGACGCAGTACCTGCCTGCCGGTTCGCGCCCAGTTGCTGGAGACGTATTTTTGGTCAGCCCTGAGCATCGCAACAACGTCCCGTTGGGAAAAACCCAATTCTCTCCTCGTGTCGGATTGGCATACAGCATCAATGGCAGCACTGTCGTGCGCGGCGGCTATGGAATTTTCTGGATCCCGAACTATGTGTCGTTCAGTCTTAACCCCTTGAACGATCTGGTGAACGCGGCCGCCACCACGTACACCGGAACTGTCGATGGATCCCACCCCGTGAATACCATCGCTTTACCGTTCCCAGCTGGAATTTCCGAGCCACCCGGCAGGAGTTTGGGCACAGCGGGAACTCAGCAATTCCTAACGCAAGTCGTGCAGTCCATCACGGAAGCAAATCCCAGCGACCACCCGCAGGGCTATATGCAGCAGTGGAATCTTGATGTACAGCGGGATCTCAGCGAGGGTTTTTTCATATCTGCGGCATACGTAGGGTCCAGAGGAACGCACCTTCCGCAATACTCCCAACAAATTAATCAAATATCAGACGCTTTGTTGGCCCAGGCTTCCGCGCAAGTGAACCCCGCGCTACCTGATCCCAGACAGAACGTAACGCTGGTGCGTTCCACCCCAAATCCGTTTTTCATTGCAGGCCAGGCGTTAGCGCTCACCGGGCCCACGACCACCATTGGCCAACTTCTTCGTCCGTATCCCCAATACACCAGCGTGCAGCTTGCAGGGCAAGGTTCCTACGACAGCATCTATCAATCGTTTCAACTCACCATGCAAAAACGCTTCTCTGGCGCGGGTTCGCTGCTGGTCACTTACACCAATTCGAAACTCATCAGTGATACAGACACGCTCACCAGTTGGCTGGAGACCAGCGTCGGAGGAATTCAAGACAATAACAACTTGCGTGGGGAGCGTTCGTTGTCTTCCCAGGATGTCCCTCAGCGCCTGGTGATTAGCTATGTTCTCGATCTGCCTCTCGGCAAGGGCAAAAAATATTTTGCCGGCATCGGGGCGACGGCAGACAAGATCATCGGTGGATGGGGGGTTGACGGCGTTACTATTTTCCAGCGCGGCTTCCCATTGGTATTCACAAACGGGCAAGTCAATGGCACTACACTTTTTGGTGGCGGTTCGCGCCCGAATATCGCGCCCGGGTGCAATCCCGCGAGCTCTGGCCGCCGCGCTTTCGACCTTGGGGAGTGGTTCAACACGTCGTGTTTCACCGCGCCTGCAGATTTTGCATTCGGCAATGAGCCGCGCGTCGATCCGCGACTGCGCGCGCAGGGAATTAATAATTTTGATTTTGCGCTCTTCAAGAGAACCAGATTTGCGAGCAATGAGCGTTTTGGCGTGGAATTCCGCACGGAATTCTTCAACATCTTCAATAAAACGCAATTTGCCGCGCCAAACACCATCTGCTGCAAAGCCAACAATCCGAATTTTGGAGTGGTCACGGCGACTGCTCCCGGGACGAATCCCAGGTTGGTGCAGTTTGCGCTGAAGTTCTTGTTTTAGTTCAAGTAACGCGCTGCATCCAGCCCGTTCCCATCGCATTTGTGTATATGAGGTGCGGTACACTCCGCCGGCCGGCCAAAACTTCCGCAGCATTAAAAATGCTGATTACATCGAAAAATCTTCTCACTCGTCTCAAGCTAGTGTATGTTCCTGAAAGCGGCACAGCTTTGCCGGGTCACTTCGGCGAAGCGAGGGGTGTCCAGCTGAAGCTTTCGGTTCCACACCGCCGGTTTGCGTACATCGTATGAATACTCGTCCGACTGGACGAGCACTCGCACTTCCCATTGCTTGGGCGGGATGCCGGGAGCGCACCATTTCGTCCCCGGACGCTCCCGAGCGACGCCCCCTTAGTGACGAAGAAGTAATGGCTCGCCTGCAAGCAAATGACGCAAATTCCTTGGAGATGCTCTTTGACCGCTACGCCAAACTGGTCTTCAGGATTGCCCGTGGAGTCGTTCGCGATGTTGGCGAAGCCGAGGACGTGGTTCAAGAGGTATTTTTTCACTTATATAAGAAATCAACGCTGTATGACGCGTCCAAGGGCACTGCCAAAAACTGGATCCTGCAGATCGCGCTCCATCGCGCGCTCGATAAGAAGGCTCATTTGGCGCGGCGCGGGTCTTACGCTGGTACAGATATTGCCGCGCTGGGCGATACACTGTTAGGAAGCACGAATCTGGACAGGGAGGTCGACGCCACGCTGAACCGGGCTCGTCTTGCAAGGGCCTTCGAGGAATTGCCGACTATCCAGCGTACGACACTTGAGTTGTTTTACTTCGAAGGTTTAGAGTTACGCGAAATCAGCGAGAAGCTTAACGAGCCATTGGGGAATGTACGACACCATTTTTACCGTGGCCTCGAACGTTTGCGTAAGAGTGCGTTTGTTCAGAAGCTTCGGGGAAACAAACGATGCTGACCATGGAGGGCAACCGCGATGAGCACGAGAAGTTTAAGCGGCTCTGCGCTTTGGCGGTTTCGGAGGGGCTTGCCCCTTTGGAAGTGTCCGAGCTGCGATCACATCTGCGCGATTGTGAAGAATGCCGCGAGTTGCTGCCGCAGTACCGCAGCCTGACCACGCAAGGAATATTCGCCCTTGCCGACGCGTATCTGGAAAATTCGGAACTGACGAGTTGGGATGACCTGCCCGCGCGACGCCGGTTGTTGGCCAATGTTTCGGACGAACAGAAAGCCGTTCCTCTCGAGAGTTCCTCCAGTGTTGTTCCTGTCTCTTATACACAT
>CAXMLS010000479.1:0-1730 GCA_964194235.1 uncultured bacterium
GCATAGGACTCCACTTTTTTCTCGATTTCGTTTTTGAGGTGGCGCGCAACGCGGTTCATCCATACGATCATCGTAATAACAAAGAAGGCCGCGAGGAGGAGAAGCAGGCCTTCGAAGCCGTCCTGGCTGATGCGCCAGTGTTCCAAGGCGATGGCGACGGCGAGGCTGAGCGCGGCGGCGGCCGCTACACCGTACCAAACGAAACGCCCGAGATGAGCGCGGCCGGTGCGCGAGAGATAGACCAGGATAATGCCGACGACGAGAGAGGCTTCGACACCTTCACGCAGGGCAATGAGGAAAGCCGAGAGCACGAAAACTCCAGTTGTAAATGATTTGCAACTGCAAGAATCAGTGTACGCTCGATCTAGAGGGCCGGTCAAGGCTGGCACCCTTCCAGACGATAGGTCACGGTAGAATAAAGACGCACGCACAATGATCACTTTCCCCAAACACCAGACTGCCTGCATGTTGCTGTCTGCACTGCTCGTTACTGCTCCATGCCTGGCGCAGGACGCGCCCAAGCAGCCGTCGGCCATTGAGCAACTGCGCAGCGATCCGAAGCGCGCCCAGAGGGCTGTCGAGCATGGCGATCGCGCGGAAGCCGCCGGTCGCATCGATCAGGCGGTGCTCTATTACCAGGAAGCGACGAGGTTTGCGCCCAAAGAAACCGCGTACGCGTTGAAGGAAGCCGCTCTACGTTCAAAGCTGGTGCGTACCCACGTGGAAGCGGCGGAACGGGCGGCACTCGAAGGACGCATGGTGAAGGCCACGGAGGAATTGCGGCTGGCCCTGCGCATTGATCCGGGAAATACCATTGTGGCGGAGCGGCTGACGCAGATGAAGTCCATGGAAGAAGAGCCACCGAGCAAAGCGGACCTGGAAATCGCGGGCCTGCCAAAATTGCGGGCGAAGAGCGGGAAGCAAAACCTCAATTTGCGCGGCGACACGAAAGCGGTCTACGAAGAACTGGCAACACTATTCGGCGTGAAAGCGTCATTTGATCCGGATGTGGTAGGGCGCACCGTGCGTTTGCAGGTGCAGGATGTGGATTTTTATACCGCGCTCTCGTTGCTGGGGGCGCAGACCGGGACGTTCTGGCGTGCGCTGAATCCCACGCTGATGTTTGTGGCGGCCGATACTCCCGAGAAACGCCGCCAGTACGGGCCGGAAGCGGAACAGATATTTCCGCTGCCGGCAGCGGTGGGCCCGGACGAGATGACCGAGCTATTGCGCGTCCTACGCGATATCACCGGCACCACGCACGTGCAGCTGGACACGCGCAGCCGCACGATTACCATGCGCGATACGCCAGCCAAACTGGCGCTGGCGGCGCAATTGATTCAGGAAGTGGAGAAAGCGCGTGGCGAAGTTCTGCTGGAGATGGAGCTGCTGGAAGTAGATCGCGGCGCGGCACAAAAACTTGGTCTGACGCCACCATCGTCCACGTCATTAATTTTATTGACGCCGAACGATGTTCGCTCGCTGGCCGCTTCCACGGACCTGGCCAACCTGCTTACCAACGCCCAAAAAGTTTTTACCGGAAAAGGATTTTCCAGCATACCGCCGTTTATTGTGCTGGGCGGCGGCCTGTCTACGTTTCTTCTGACGCTGCCCGGAGCGAGCGTGGATTTCTCGGATTCGCTCTCGCTGGTGCAGAGCGGACGGCAGGTTCTTCTTCGCGCGCAAGACGGCAAACCCGCCACTTTTTTTGCTGTCTCTTATACACATCT
>CAXMLS010000480.1:0-4167 GCA_964194235.1 uncultured bacterium
CCCGCCGTACTTCGTT
Source organism: uncultured bacterium (assembly GCA_964194235.1). GTDB lineage: Bacteria > Acidobacteriota > Terriglobia > Acidiferrales > UBA7541 > Acidiferrum. The sequence continues at coordinate 17 of CAXMLS010000480.1, forward strand.
GCCGGCGCGATTTATTCCGGCTTCGCGATGGTGCTGACCATCGCCATCCCGCTGCGCAAGTTCTACCATTTCGAAGATTTCATCACCATGCGCCACCTGGAAAACATGGCCAAGGTGATGCTCGCCACCGGATTGATCGTGGCGTACGGCTACTTTTTCGAATTCTTCATGTCGCTTTATAGCGGCCAGAAGTTCGACGTATTTCTGGTGCAGCAGCGGCTTCATGGCCCTTACGCGCATTACTACTACGCGTTAATCCTTTGCAATATCCTGGCGCCGCAACTGCTCTGGCTGCGCAGCATGCGCACCAATGTGGTCGTTCTGTTTCTCATGTCCATCGTCGTGAACATCGGCATGTGGCTGGAACGTTTCGTAATCGTAGTCATCAGCCTGACGCGCGATTTCATGCCCTCCGCGTGGGGCCGCTACTCTCCAACAATTTGGGATTGGGCCACTCTCGCGGGAACCATCGGCCTGTTCACCACGCTGATTTTCTTGTTTGTCCGCGTGCTCCCGGCGATTTCCATAGCCGAGATGCGCGAGTTGGTGGCGCACAGTTCTGCTGAGGAACATGAGTGATGGAGAATCATTCCTACACCTACGGCGTGATGGGCGAGTTTGAAACCGCCAAGCAATTGATCCGTGCGGCGGCGAAAACTCGCGAAGCCGGATACCGTAAAGTGGATGCGTACGCGCCGTTCCCCGTGGAAGGTTTGTCGGAGGCTATGGGACTGCGGCACTCGTGGGTTCCGCTGGTCACGCTAATCGGCGGATTGCTTGGAGGCCTGACTGGTTTCGGCTTTCAATATTGGGTCAATGTGATTGCCTATCCAATGAATATCGCGGGGCGCCCGTTAAATAGCTGGCCGGCGTTCATACCTGTCACGTTTGAATTGACCATCCTGGGTGCTTCCACGTTCGCAGTGTTCGGGATGCTGGCGATGAATAAACTGCCGCACCCGTACCACCCGGTTTTTAACGTGGCTCGTTTCTCACGTGCGACCTCTGACCGTTTTTTTATCTGCATCGAATCCAGCGATCCCAAATTTAATGTCGCGGAAAGCACGCGCTTTTTGCAGAGCCTGGATGCGCAGTACGTTACGGAAGTGCAGGACGAAGAGCCGGTGGGAGAACGCAATCATGGCTAATACGTTCTCAGCGCGGCTATGGAAAGGCGTGATTTGCGCCTGTGTTTCGGCAGGTATTTTTGTTGCTGCCGGCTGCGACAATCTGCATCAGGACATGGGCAATCAACCCAAGAATAAACCGCTTTCGCCGTCCGATTTTTTCTCCGACGGTCGCTCGGAGCGCACGCCGGTGGACAATACGGTTACGCGCGGAGCTCTGGCGAATGACGAATTAATGGTCGCCAAGGATTCCAATAATTTTCCGATTCCGGTTGATCAGGCGCTTCTTGAACGCGGCGAAGAACGCTACAAAATTTTCTGCACGCCATGCCACGGCTTGCAGGGCGATGGAAACGGCATGGTCGCCATGCGCGGCATGAAGCATCCGCCCACCTACCATCAGGATCGCCTGCGGCAGGCGCCCAATGGCTATTTCTACGACGTGATCAGCAATGGATTTGGGCAAATGTACAGTTACGGTGCGCAGGTGCCGCCACGCGATCGCTGGGCCATTATCGCCTATGTTCGCGCGCTGCAATTGAGCCGCAACATGCGAGCGTCCGAGATGCCCGCGGACGCCCGCGAGAAATTGAATTCCGGAGGAAGCGCGAAATGACCGCGCAGGATTACAAGACGCCCGAGAGCGTGGGACGCCTGCAACGCGGTGCGTTGGTTGCGGGAGGCATCGCGTTGCTTCTTTGCATTTTCGGCGCGATGAAATCGCCGCAGATTTTCTTTCCATCGTACCTGATGGCCTACATGCTTATTCTTGGACTGGCGCTGGGCTCTCTGGGACTGCTGATGCTGCAGCACCTGACCGGCGGGCATTGGGGCATCGTGATTCGCCGTCCGCTGGAATCCGCTACGCGCACGCTGCCGCTGCTGGCGATTCTGTTTCTGCCCATCGTGTTTGGCATGAAATATCTTTATGGTGCGTGGCTCGATCCGGAAAGAGTTCGCGAAGAGCCATTGTCCACCATGCAGCAAGGCTATCTGACCGCGCACGGCTTTTACTTGCGTGCGGCAATTTATTTTGTCGTGTGGATTGGATTGATGCTCATCTTCAATAGCTGGTCCAGGCGGCAGGACGTCCAGCAAGGCGACCGTGCGTTGCGCCGGCGATTTAAGATGCTCGCGGGACCGGGAATAATCTTGTATGTATTCGTCATGACGTTCGCGGCCATCGATTGGGTGATGTCGATTTCACCCCACTGGGCCTCCACGATTTATGGTTTTCTGTTCGTGGCCGGGCAGTTGATTTCTGCCATGTCGCTGATGATCGCCGTGGCGGTTTTGCTTTCACGCACTGCGCCAATGGCTGGTCTAATCCAGAAGCGGCACATCCATGACCTCGGCAAGCTGTTGCTGGCTTTTGTGATGCTCTGGGCGTACTTCGATTTTTCGCAATTGCTCATTATCTGGGCTGGTAACCAGCCGGAAGAAATTACGTTTTATCGTTCGCGCCTCTACGGTGGCTGGGGAGTCGTTGCCGTCCTCGTGCTGGTGTTCCATTTTTTCGTTCCTTTTTTTCTGTTGCTTTCGCGCGACCTGAAGCGCAACACGCGCTTGCTGCCTAAAGTTGCTATCTGGCTGATCTTCATGCGCCTGGTCGATCTGTTCTGGATGACCCGTCCGGAATTTACCGCGCACGCGTTTCCCAGCTGGATTGATTTGGTCGTGCCCGTCGCTCTTGTCGGACTGTGGACTGGATTTTTTGCCTTTAATCTGCAGAAGCTGCCGTTGCTGCCGCTCGGCGACCCCAAGCTTTCGGAGGCCATAGCGCATCATGAGCACTGATCCTCATCACGGAGCTCCGGCCCACGGCGAACTACCGAGGCATCGGGACGTTTCCTTTGAGGGGCGCGATGTAACCGTGCGCACGATTTATTGGTACCTCATCGTGTTGGCGATATCTGTCGCCGCGTCTTTTCTGGTTTGTGTGTACATACTTCGCTTCGTCACCAATTACGTGCAGGAATCCGATGTGCCGATGATGCCCGCGCGCGCGGCCATGGGTCTCGATTACCGGACCATGCCGCCGGAGCCCCGCCTTCAGGGCGTTCCCGGGCATGACACCGATCCGCAACAGGATCGCCGGGATAAAGTGCGAGCGGATACCGAAGCGAACGAAAAGTATGGCTGGGTGGATCAGAGTTCCGGCGTCGCGCAGATTCCCGTGAAGGAAGCGATGAAGATGATCGCGGAAAAAGGTTTGCCCGCCAATACGCCAGCGGAGAAAAAGAAGTAATCATGAAAAGACTGCATTACATCTCTGCTGTCGCTGTGCTGCTAGCCGGATACGCTGTGCATGGACAGACCATTCCCGGCAACGTTGGCCAGGCTTCGACAACCATGCCTCTGCAGTTGCAGAACGTTGGTTTTGACCCGAAACTGAACGCGCAAATGCCGCTGGATCTTTCCTTCCGGGATGAAAACGGCACTGCGGTACAACTCCGCGATTATTTCAGACAGAAGCCGGTGGTCTTGGCGTTCGTGTACTACGGTTGTCCCATGCTTTGTAATCAGGTGGAACAAGGCGTGGTGGGCGCGCTGCGCATGCTCTCGTTCACCCCGGGCCGCGACTACGACGTTGTTTTTGTAAGCTTCGATCCGCGCGAATCCCCGGACATGGCCGCGCAGAAAAAGAAGAGCGCGTTATCGCATTTCGGCCGGACGGAAACCGCTGCGGGCTGGCATTTCCTGACCGGCGCGAAAGAAAGCATCGACGCCGCCACCCAGGCCGCCAATTTTCGCTATTCGTTCGACGCCAAAACAAATCTCTTCGCGCACGCCAGTGGCATCATGCTGCTCACACCCGATGGCCGCATCTCCCGCTACTTTTACGGCGTGGAATATCCCGGCCGTGATGTGCGTTTGGGTCTGGTCGACGCGTCCGCCGGAAAAATTGGCACGCCCATCGATCACGTTCTGTTGTTCTGCTATCAATACGATCCCACGTCCGCTACCTACAGCGCGTCCATTTTGAAAATTATTCGCCTGGGCGGAATTTTGACGGTGCTGGCC
>CAXMLS010000481.1:0-1523 GCA_964194235.1 uncultured bacterium
ATGTGTATAAGAGACAGGTCTTACATCGGGGCGGGTGCTCCGCGCTTCTTCTTTTCGTACAATCCAGAACTCCCGAACCCCGATTTTGCCAAGATTATTGTTCTGACGGCCAATGAGAAGGATCGAGACCATCTGAAGCTCAGGCTGCGTGAACGGGTTGAGCAGGGCCTTGCGCCTGAAGCACGCGTGCGCGCCTCGCAGCTTGTATTTGGACCGTATTCACCTTGGCCGGTGGCGTTTCGCGTCAAAGGCCCTAACCTGGAAAAGGACCGCGCGATTGCGGCGCAGGTACAGGCTGCAATGCGGGCAAATCCCCATACTCGACAGGTGAACCATGACTGGGGGGAACGTGCGCCAACTGTGCACTTTGTGCTCGACCAAGCTCGGCTACAACTGATCGGCCTTTCGTCCCACGAGGCTGCCGAACAGATCCAATTTCTTCTGACGGGTGCGCCGGTGACGCAGGTCCGTGAAGATATTCGAACGGCGGAGGTAATCGCTCGAAGTGCTGGAACAGACCGCCTCGATCCTAGAAAGCTGAACGACATGACTTTGATGAATCACTGGGGGAAAGCTATTCCACTTAGTCAAGTCGGCCACATCGAGATTCGTCCTGAAGAGCCGATACTCAAACGCCGTGATCGCTTGCCGACTATTACGGTAGAGAGTGATATCGACGAATCACTTCAACCTCCGCAGGTCTCTGCGGAGATTCAAAAGGCGATTCAGCCGATCATCGCAAGCCTGCCCGAGGGCTACAAGATCGAAACGGGCGGCAATATAGAAGAGGCTGGGAAGGCGCTGATTGATTCCTGGGACATCGACCTCAAGAATTTTGGCATGGAAATTGTTTTGAACCACCGACTCGCCCCAGGGCGACCCAAGAAAATTGAGTTCGTTGAAAGGGAACATGACCAAGTAGTGGAAGAGCCGGGGCTCAAAGAATTCCTTAATGATAGTTCCCTCAGCGGGAAAGCCACCGAGGAAGAAATGAAGTTTCTAAAGAGCTTAAGGTTCAACGGAAAACGCCCTACTTCACTCTATTATTACCGGGAATTGCAGAATCTCAGAGATCCGCTCCATTTTCGCGCGGAAAATCGTTCGTCGATGAAGGATTCGTCCGGAGGGCCGAAATGAGCGTTAACGTACAATATGTGGGTTTCAAGGGCGAAGGCGATAGTCCGTGATTACAGTTGCCTGGTGCGGGAATCATCGATCGAGCCCCACGAGATCACCTTTACGATTTTGAACGAAGCATTTACGTCCCGCCGTGTGAACTTCCAGAATGCACCGGACATTTGCTCGCTTACCCGACCCTAAGTCCCGGTAAGTCTTAGTGTCTTCACCGTTCTAGTTCGTACACATCCGTTAAATCGCGAACCGATGCTTTCTCTTCGTTGAGTCCTTCGCTGAGAAGAGGTGAAGCAGATGGCGCAGGATGGACATACCATTTGCCGTCTCTGTCCTTGATGACCAAAGTCCGATTCATTGCGGGCTCACCGTTATATAGGAAGACGGCAATG
>CAXMLS010000482.1:0-2625 GCA_964194235.1 uncultured bacterium
GATGTGTATAAGAGACAGGGGTATAACCCAGGGGTGGGAAATAAGTTGCCATAAGAAGGTTAGCGACCAATCGGGTTGGGGCGTGTACTAGTACGGTGCGTGAACGTAACTTGCACTTAATCTGACCTTTGGTGCAGGAGATTTCGGAGGAACGCTTGGGTAGACTCAGGGTTGTCGGCGCATGCGCGCTCTGGGAGAATAGGGTCTTATGAACGGAAAACGAAACGCAAAATGGCTCGGACTGATAGCAATCACGATGACGGCGGCGGTTCCTGCCAACGCGCAATCATGGCGGCAAGTGGGTCCTCCGGGCGGCACGGTCATCTCCCTGGAAGCCGATTCCCACAATGTAAAGAAAATTTATCTTGGCACGTCGGACGGGCACGTATTTTTTTCGAACGATGAAGGCGCGCATTGGCAGTTGCTGAGCCGCATCGGTACCGGGCAGGACGACGTCATCACGCACATTCTCGTGGACCCGCGAGATGCCAACCGGCTGTACGCCAGCACCTGGACTTTGTACTCGGGCGGCGGCGGCGTTTACCGCAGCGAGGACGCGGGCCACACGTGGAAAATTATCGGACTGGCGCATGAAACCGTGCGGGCGTTGGCGCAAGCGCCGACGAATCCCAAAATTTTACTAGCTGGCTCCTTGACCGGCGTTTACCGTTCTTCGGACGAAGGCGCGACGTGGGAATTGATTACGCCGGCGCATCACGAAGACCTGCGCAATTTTGATTCGGTGGCTTTCGATCCGCGCGACGAAAAAATTATCTATGCCGGAACGTATCACCTGCCGTGGAAAACCAGCAACGGCGGCAAAGACTGGTTTCCGATTCAGAAAGGCATGATCGACGATTCCGACGTGATGAGCATCGTGATCGATCCGGCCAATCCCGAGAATGTACACGCCACGGCGTGCTCCGGAATTTATCACAGCGTGAACGCCGCGGAGACGTGGACCAAGTACAAAGGCATCCCATTCGTTTTCCGGCGCACGCAATTGATTCGCCAGGATCCGCAACATCCGCAAGTGCTGTACGCGGGAACGACCAGCGGCTTGTGGAAGACCACGAATGAAAATGATTGGAAGCGCATCACTCCGGGCGATTGGGTGATCAACGCGATCATCATCGATCCGAACAATTCCGAGCGTTTGATCCTGGGCACCGAGCGCCAGGGCGTACAAATCAGCGAAAATGGCGGCGGAACATTTACCTCCTCCAACGTGGGATTCCAGCACCAGCACATTCTGGATGTGGCCATCGATCATGAGAGCCCGGAACGCGCGCTGGTGGTACTGACATTCGATACCGACGCATTTCTAGCCACGCACGATGGCGGAGCTTCGTGGGCGGCGCTGGGACCTGGATTGAAGCGCACGGATCTGCGGCACGTTTACGCGGCGCCGGGAGGCTGGTGGGCTTCGTTGAACAACGGCGGTTGGATGCAGTATGACGAGAGCGCCCACAAATGGGTGAAGGCTGGATTGTATATTCCGGAACCGACGGTTACGGCGGCTGCAGCTCCGGCTCCAGCAACGAAAACAAGGAAGGGCGTGCCCGCAAAGAAGACGACTACCGTTGCGAAACGCGCTGCTCCGAAGGCTAAAGCGCCACAACTGGTGGCACTGCAAGTTAACGATATGGCGTTCGGCCACGACGCGTGGTTCGCTGCGACGGCCGGCGGCATTTTGGTTTCGAAGGATCACGGCACCACGTGGAAGACGGCGGGAACGGAAGCGTTCCTAAAACTGCCGGCGACATCGTTAGAAAGCAATCTGGACGGGACGCAAGTGTGGGGCATTTCGCAGCGCAGCCTGATTTACTCCGCGGATGGCGGAGCGCATTGGGATAGTAAAGACCTGTCATTCGCGTCGGCCGGAAATTTGCGGCTGCACCGTGTGGACGATAGCAACCTGTTCATCACCTCGAACATGGGGCTCTACACGTCGCACGATGCGGGACGCAACTGGACCCGCTCCGATGTACGTGAACTGCAATTCCAGGACGTAGCAGGCAACGGCAACGCGATGGTGCTTTCGCTGCAGAAACACGGCTTGCTGGCCTCGTTTGACGCGGGCAAATCGTGGAAGCGTGTGAACGATCCGCTGGCCGAAGGCTTCTTCCCGGTGGTGAGCGTACGCCGCAATGGAGCGTTAGTGGCTGCGTCGGCTACGGAAGGCCTGTTATCGCTTGAGCTGGAAGGCCACTCGGCGAGCGGTGGCGTTGGGTCATCGCAGCTGATGATGCTGTCACCGAGCGGAGTGCAGAAGCCGAAGGATTAAGAGAGCGGTTGACGAGCTAGAGCACGTTGAAAAAAAAGGCGAGAGGGGATTTCGAATAATTCCCTTTCGCCGTTTTTGTTTTTTGGATAGAAACAAAAAAGTGACAGGCTTACGTATCGGTGAAGGTAGCGTGCAGTTTATGCGGCGTTTCCGTTGGTGCCGATCTGGTAGCCGACGCCGCGGATCGTGCGGATAAGAGAAAAATCATAACCGAAGTCCACTTTGCGCCGCAGATAGTTGATGTACACGTCGACTACGTTGGTCATGGTGTCGAAATTCAGCTTCCACACTTGCGAGACGATCTCCGCGCGGGATAAGGGCTGACCGGCATGGCGCAT
>CAXMLS010000483.1:0-7193 GCA_964194235.1 uncultured bacterium
ATGTGTATAAGAGACAGGTCATACACCGCAATAAAAAATGTCGCAAAGCGATCGTCGCCGGTATTGCGCACCAGGTGTTTATTCAGCCGTGAAACAAGCTCCGCCGTCCCCAGTGTCTCGCTCCCTGCCGTGAGCAATTGACTGCGCAGCGCCGCCTGCAAGCTGGCCATCAACAGCGCCGCGGAAATTCCCTTCCCCGAAATATCCGCAATGGCCACCGCGATGTGCGTCGGAGTCAACTGGATGAAGTCGTAGTAATCTCCGCTGACCGAGCGCGCCGCTTTGCAGATCGCTTCCACCTCCACGCCTGGAACCGATGGCAGCCGCTTCGGGAACAATTGATTCTGCACTTCGCGCGCGATGGAAATTTCATTTTCCAGGCGCTGCCGCTGCTTTTGTTCTTCCACCAGTCCGCTGATGGATCCGGTCATCAAATTGAACGATTCGCCAAGCACACCAAGCTGGTCGCGCCGTTCCACACGCACGCGATGCGTAAAATCTCCGGTTTGTACGTATTGCGTCGCCTTATACAAATCCGCCACCGCCGTGGTAATTCGCCGGGTCATATTAATTCCGGTGATTAGCGCGGCCAGCTCAATCAACAGAAACACCACGCCAACAATAATCAGCAGCAGCAAATACGAATCCCGCAGCTCGCCCACCGAATTAAAAATCCGCGTATTCAGACGCGACGGCCGCGCATTAAACACCGCCAGCACCGGGCGATTGCGCTCCACACCTCCGTCCGGCGCGACGTACACCGAATTGAGCCTGGAGACCACGCTCACCGTGGGATCGATCCAAAAACCCGCTGGCTGCAGTGTGCGGTCGCGCGCGGTAATTCTTCCCGCCGCCGCGTATTGTTCTGTCCCTGACGTATAAATCACCGTCTGGCTATTAGCACCGGTAAATTTCTGCATTAGGTTAAATTGAATCGCGCCGACGTCGGGCGCTACCGCCGCTAGAAATTCCGGCGTCACCGGAACGTGCAACTTCACCACGCGTACCCCGCGCGGCCCTCGAATCGCTCGTATGCTCGTTAGCGAAAGCGTGCTTTCTTCCTGTACCAATCCCGCGAAAGTTTCCGCCCCCGGCGCCACTTTCCGCAGCAGTGACGCGTCATCCGAAAACGTGATGCTCAATCCCGGCAATTCATGATCGTGAACCGCGTGCGATTGCGCCGCGAGCAATTGCTCGGATTCTTCCTCGTTCACACTCGGCGGAAGCGTGACGTGCGCGGCGGCGATATGTTCTGAAATATCGGCAATCATATCGATGCGCTCTTTCACATCCTCGTAAAGCAAATACGCGCCCAGTTGCGAATAAAGAATGCGTCCGGCCAACACACCCAGCGTAACAATCAGCAGTATTGGCACCACCGCGATAAACAAGTACGCGACGATCAACCGATTCCGCAAACTCCACAAAAGACGCGACCGCCACCACCCAATGAACCGGAAAAGCAGGTAAAACGCCGAGAGCACCGCAAGAAATTTCACGAAATTGGCAGCGCTACCGCTCACTTCCGCAACCATGGCCGTCGCGCCCACAACAAAAATTATCAGCGCGGCGATATCAATGCCCGAAAGCCGCTGCCAGACGCTCCGGAGATTGGAAGAGGGTGAACTCATTTGTCTAATCTGGAATCAATACTCTACATGAAGATCGCAGGAAGCTAAATTCCTTTGGACGTAGCGTCGCAGAACGCGGACCACTCCACGATTCGGCAATTCCTGTGGAATTGTAAATGCGTGGAAGCGATTAGCAGAATGTAGGGACGCTCGGAACTCCCCGTTCGATCGTTAAGAACGGTCCGGATTGCTCACCCGGCTGTGGTGCCGGCTATAAACGAAGTAAATCACTAGGCCGATCACGAGCCACACGATCAAGCGCGCCCAATTCACCCACCCCAGCTTGTACATCATGTAGCCGTTGAAAAGTATTCCAAGTATAGGCACCACCGGGACCCACGGCGTGCGAAACGGCCGGGGTTGCGATGGATTCGTGCTGCGCAGCACCATCACCGCGATGCACACGATCACAAACGCCAGCAGCGTCCCGATATTCACCATTTTCCCGATGTCGTCAATCGGCGTAACGCTGCCCACAATCGCGGCCAACAGTCCAACCGCCATCGTCGTTTTGTACGGAGTGCGGAATTTGGGATGAATGGCCGCAAAAAATTTCTTCGGCAGCAGCCCGTCATTCGCCATCGCATACAGCACGCGAGTCTGCCCCAGCAGCATTACCAGCATCACGCTCGTAAGTCCCGCCAGCGCTCCAATCGTGATGATGTGCGAAGCTGTCGGCAAGCCCACATCCATAAATGCGCGCGCAATCGGCGCTTCAATGTTCACATCCTGCCAGTGCACCATGCCCGTCAACACGCCGGCCACCGCAATGTACAGAACGGTGCAAACCAGCAGCGACGTGATAATTCCAATCGGTAGATCGCGCTGCGGATTTTTTGCTTCCTGCGCCGTAGTCGACACCGCATCGAATCCGATGTACGCGAAAAATATGTACGCCGCCCCCACGCTGATGCCGCTAAATCCCATCGGCGCAAAACTGTGCCAGTCGCTGCCCCAGTTTGAGAACGAGACATACTTGAATCCCAGGCCGATCACAAATAGCACCACCGCCACCTTGATAATCACAATCGTGGTGTTAAACCGCGCGCTCTCTTTAATCCCCACTACCAATATCGCGGTAATCACCAACGCGATCAGAAACGCTGGCAAATTAAATCCAATTTCCATTCCAAACAGATGCGGCGCATTGACCAGCTCGTGCGCCCGTTGCACCAGGTCCGGCGATTGCGTGGCCATGATGGCGCTGACCTTGTCCAGAAACGCTTGCGTCCCCGGCACCAGGCTCGGATCCGAACTACGCGCAATCTCCCGCGCCACAATTTTTTGTGCCGTAGCCAGCCCGGTCCAGTGATCGTAGGCCAGCCACAACGGCATCTTAATGTGAAAAATATTCAGCAACTCGATGAAGTGATTCGACCAGCCCGACGACACCGTACTCGCGCCCATCGCGTATTCCAGCGTCAGGTCCCAGCCGATAATCCACGCGAACAATTCGCCAAGAGTCGCGTACGCGTAGGTATAAGCGCTCCCGGCCAGTGGAATCATCGCCGCGAACTCCGCGTAGCACAGCCCCGCAAACGCGCAGCCCATCCCCGAAAGCACGAACGACAGCATCAAGCCTGGACCCGCGTAGTGCGCCCCCAGCCCCGAAAGCACAAAAATTCCGGCGCCGATAATCGCGCCCACACCCAAAGCCGTCAGCTGAAAAGGGCCCAGCGTCCTCTTCAAGCTATGTGCGCCGGCCTCTTTCGATTCCGCCAGCAGCGCACTCATTGGCTTTTTTGCGAATAGGGGGTTGCCCATGCAACGGCTCCTTTGACTTACTACGATGCAGAAATCAGGCCAAAATGGACTAGTTCCTTGACATTGTAAAGTCCCGCCATCGTTTGCCCTATAACATAATCATCAAAACTCATTCCACCGCCCCCACCGTCTTCCCTTTCCGAGACCACAGCAGGTAAACCGGCACGCCCAGCAAGACAATCACCAATCCCGGCCAGGTCGTCTGCGTCTTGTACAGCAGCAACACGAACATAATCGCCGACGCCGCAGCAATGTAAAGTAACGGCACAAACGGATACCCCAACGCTCTATATGGCCGCTCCGCATCAGGCCGCTTAACGCGCAAAACGAAAATCCCCGCAATCGTCAACGCATAAAAAATCAGGACAGAAAACACCACATAATCCAGCAAATCGCTGTAAAGATTGCCGTACGTCACCGCACCCACCGCATCCACATGACGCGTGCGCAGCAAAATCAACACGATGATCCAGATACACTGATAAATCAGCGCAACCGAAGGCACCCCGCGTTTATTCAAGGTCCCCGTCGAGCGGAAAAATAATCCATCCTTCGCCATCGCATACGACACGCGCGCACCCGCCAATATCAGTCCGTTGTTGCAGCCAAACGTCGAAATAATAATCGCCACCGCCATGATCGACGCGCCAATCGGTCCAAACACCGCATTCAGCGCCGCCGACGCCACCCGGTCATCCGCCGCGTGTTGAATCTGCGCCAGCGGGAGCGCGCACAAATACGCGAGGTTGGCCAGAACATACAGCGTGATCACAATCATCGTTCCGAACGCCATGGACAACGCCACATCGCGCTTGGGATTTTTCACTTCTGCCGCCGTGAACCCAATGTTATTCCAGGCATCCGCCGAAAAAAGCGAACCTACCTGTGCCACTCCGAACGCCACAAATAATCCGAACGCTCCGCTCGCCGCGGTAACCGTAGGCACAAAGCTGCGGAGAAAATTCGCGCCCGGCTCGAGCGGTTGCGCATCTCGTATGGCCCAGAAGTGCGAAAAGTTATCGCTGATCGCCGCGGCGTTGCGGCCCACGAATACACACAGGAAAATCAACCCCAGCAGCGACAGCGCCTTCGCGCTCGTGAATACGTTCTGGATCATTTTCCCCAGCCGCAAGCCGCGCGTATTCAAAAACGTCAGAAAAATAATCATAAGCGACGCCACCAGCTGCTGCACCGACAAGCTGATCGCATATTTCGAAGAAATGACCATCGGATGCACAATCCAGGCTTGCGCGGAAATCGCTGGCGCCAGAACTCCCAGGTAGCGCGCGAATCCAATCGCCACCGCCGCAATCGTGCCGGTCTGAATCACCAGGAAAAGTGTCCAGCCATACAGGAATCCCCACAACGGCGAATAGGCCTCCCGCAGGTAAATGTATTGCCCCCCGGCATGGGGAAACATCGCCGCCAGCTCGCCATAAGAAAGCGCCGCCGAAATCGTCAGCAGCCCGGTAATAATCCACGCAAACAGCAATCCCGCCGATGAACCGGTCTGCCGCGAAATGTCCGCAGCCACAATAAAAATTCCCGACCCAATCATCGAGCCGACCACAATCATGGTCCCATCAAACAGCCCGATAGCTCGCACAAACCCTGCGTCGTTCGCACTCACGTGCGAACCCACCGGCGAATTCGTACTCGATGTCTGGGTAATCTTATTTTCCGTCATGCCTGGCGGCTCCCGCCGCAACTCCCGAATTTCCGTGTTCCAGCAACTCCACGTATTCCCGTGCTCGTCCGCCTAAATTCTCCGCCCGCAAAATATCGCCGATGATCGCCACGGAATCCGCCCCCGCGCGGAGCACCTCTCCCGCACGCTCCAGCGTAATTCCGCCAATCGCTACAATCGGTTTTTCCGTTATCGCGCGTGCCTGCCGGATCAATTCCAAACCCACCACCGGATCCGGATTCATCTTGGACTTTGTCGCAAAAACCGGCCCCACCGCGATGTAATCCGTCGAGGTATCCGCCGCACCGCGAAATTGCTCCACAGTATGTGTGGACACTCCCACCCATTTCCCTTTGCCGATCACGCGACGCGCCTGCTCCACGCCAACATCGTCCTGCCCCACGTGCACTCCATCCGCATCCACCATCGCCGCCACATCCGCGCGATCGTTCACAATGAAGGTAACTCCCAGTGGCTTCAGAAACTCCGCCAGTTCCCGCGATTTCTCAAACAATTCGCGCGCGGAAGCATTCTTGTCTCGGTATTGCATCAACCGGACTCCGGCATCCACCAGTTTCTTCGCGCAATCTTTTGCAGGCAGGGTCAACAATGCTGCGTCTAATATCACATACAGCCGCGGCAGAACAAGGCGCATGGAGGTCTATTTTCCGTTCGTGCCAAGCAATCTTTCGATGAAATGCGTGTCAAAACGTCCCGCCGCAAACTCCGGGTCCGCCAGAATCCTGCGGTGCAGCGGAATGGATGTCCTGATTCCTTCGATCACGAACATTTCCAGCGCGCGCTTCATACGTCCGATGGCTTCCGCACGATCGCGCCCTTTCACGATCAATTTCGCGATCATCGAATCGTAGTACGGCGGAATCACCGCATCGGCATGCGCCGCGGAATCCACCCGCACTCCCGTGCCGCCCGGCGCCTGGAACGTGGTAATGCGTCCCGCCGATGGCACAAACGTTACCGGATCCTCCGCGTTGATGCGGCACTCAATAGCATGACCCGAAAAGTGAACTTCCCCGGTGGCATCCTGCAGCCGTTCCCCCGCCGCAATGCGAATCTGCGCCTTAATCAAATCCACCCCGGTCACCAGCTCCGTTACCGGATGTTCCACCTGAATGCGCGTATTCATCTCGATGAAATAAATCGAGCCGTCTTCGTCCATCAAAAATTCCACCGTACCGGCATTGGTGTAGCCAATTTCCCCCAGCGCTTTGACCACCTTGGCGCCCAGATCCTTTCGCAGCTTCGCGTCAATCGCCGGCGAAGGAGACTCTTCCACCAGTTTCTGGTGCCTCCTCTGGATGCTGCACTCGCGCTCGCCCAGGTGAATGATCTGCCCGTGCTGATCGCCCAGCACCTGGTACTCGATATGCCGCGGCCGTTCAATAAATTTCTCCGCGTACACGTCGGGATTTCCAAACGCTCCCTGTGCTTCGGCGGAGGCTGCTTGGTACGCGCCCAGCAATTCTTCCTGCTTCCGCACCACGCGCATCCCGCGCCCGCCTCCGCCCGCGGAGGCCTTCAGGATCAGCGGATAGCCGATTTTGCCCGCTTCCACCAGCAATTGTTCCTCATTGGCAACCACGCCGTCGCTTCCTGGCACCGTGGGCAATCCGGCGGCGCGAATTTCACGGCGCGCGCGATCCTTCTCCCCCATCATCTCGATCACTTCGGGCGTCGGCCCAATAAAAGTAATCTCCGACGCTTCGCAAACTTTCGCGAAGTTGGCATTCTCCGAAAGGAATCCGTATCCCGGATGGATCGCGTCTACGTTGGTGATTTCCGCTGCGCTGATGACTTGAGGAATGTTGAGGTAACTTTCGCTGCTGCGCGCCGGCCCGATGCAAACCGCTTCGTCCGCGAACCGCACGTGCAGCGAATTCCGGTCCGCTTCCGAATACACCGCCACCGTGGAAATGCCCAATTCTTTGCAAGCACAGATAACTCGCAGCGCAATCTCACCACGATTGGCAACTAGAATTTTCTGGAACATTTGCGGGGGTGTCCGGCTACTTCTTCCTGCCGGGTCGGATGCCAAAGAGCGGCTGTCCGTATTCCACCGGCTGGCCATTCTCCATATACACTCTTATCAC
>CAXMLS010000484.1:0-2298 GCA_964194235.1 uncultured bacterium
GATATTGGGTCGACTCGCGACACATAATCCTCGGGCTCAGGCTCTGCGTGCCAAAACGCAGCGAAGGCAAATGGCGGCAAGAAAAGCTTGGAAACCGTCTGACCAACCCGTTTGGCTCACCGAAAAGTTTTATCGTGAGGTGATTCAACCCCGCTTGTTGCAAGTACAAGTCCGAGCAATTCAATCGAGTCTTTCCGTTTCCGAACCCTATGCGCTGCGAATTCGGAGTCGGCAATGTGTACCGCATCCCAGACATTGGATTGCACTGGCGCGGATTTCGGACTCTGGCTGCATCTGACTCCCACTGTCCTACTTTATCAATAAAAGTGACTACAGTCAGTTTCCGATCTTATTTTCGTCAATGAGTTTAAGATCCGCTTTTCGTAGGATCACTTTCCAGTCCGAAGTAAGTCACGAAAACCGTACTGACCACGAGAACCAATGAGGTTGATCACCCGGATAGCTGATTCCCTAGCCTGCGCGTTGTCGCTCTCAAGTGCGCCCTCGAGCAATTCCCTCGCGTGTTGCTCCCAACCATGGATTGCCCAACCTTCTTTATCACCGATTACGATTCGTTCCAGCGCCTCGACAGATTGAATCGGCCTGGCCTTAATGTCTTTCGACAGGCGTTCAACAACCAACCAGTCCGGGCTAACTTTGTGACTTAAACGAAGAACGGATAAGAGATTTTCGATCAACCAGTCTGGATTGAATTGATTGGAGATGAACCACCAACCAAAGGGTTCCAATTCGGCAGCTTCCTCTTTACCACCTTGTTTGATGGCATTGAGCCTGTCTGCCAAGAGCTTGCGCAACCGTGCGAGGAGATTTTCAGAATCACCTTCCTTAAGCGGGGTATTGCCGAAGGAGCGACCGATAAATTCGAAGAGGTAAGCTCTCAATTCCGCCGGCGCCTTTTCAAAAAACCGCGCTAACAGTCCTTTTTTGTCGTCCCAATCTAAGCGCCCTCGCCAAAAGAAGCCAACCAAATGAGCGACTAGATTCCTCTCATAGTGACTATTCACAGAGGAATCGAGCAACGCGGCCAACGAATCAATCGCTCTTTCATACTGCGATGAGAGCATTGGTAACAGGTCATCATATGCGGGACAAAAAAGTACGTAGTTGATCCACGCGACTCGCTCTAATGGCTTTGCTTCTGGTTTCAAAATTAACCCAACGTTGTCCTTGGTCCATGCGCGATCGAGCATGAAAAGTGCTGGCAAACGTCTGCCGAAAACTTCGCCCGAAGACAACGAAGCGTCCGTGCGGACAACTTTATCAAGCAACTCACGGACCTCCGGGGCTTCCAAGAATGCGCTTTCACCCTTTTTCTGATCATAGGGATGAATCCACAGACCGTAATCAATTACGGCGTCGAGAGCGATCCCGCGAGGAGTATTCAAAGAAAGAGTTCCCGCAGAACCTGTGCTCTCATATCTTTGCACTCTGCCCGCAGTCGGGTCTGGACCGAGAACGAGATTCGTCAAAAGGCGCCACACAGTCGTGCGGAATTCTTTTGGCGATTGCCCGCCCTTCTTATCGGCAAAACCTTCCCTCAGCAATCTGCCAACGGCAATTCGAGACGCAATCCAATCAGGATCGCCGTGGAACAAGTCGATCTTCCGATCCGTATTTTCTGCGTTTTGCTCAACAACCCATTCGCACAATTTCAATACTTGACCCCAATCGATTGCGGAACCTTTCTTCACGGCCTCACTGAATCCCTCAATGGCGGAACTGACATACGTCTGGTTCAACCCGATCAATTTGTCGGCTATCTGCGAAATCTTTTCGGGTTCGACGGAAACAACTGAAGTTAACTCTCTACCCAAGCCGGTCGGCGTTGGGCTTGCCCACTCATTTGAGGGAACCCACGTGTCCAGATACTCGATCAACTTTTCAGGTTCAAGCTCTCGGAGCTCTTGGGCAGTCCTGGGGCTGGTAGGACCGACAAAGACTCCTCGTGGTTGCGTCATCTCGGCCGGCTGCCCGAAGCGTTTGACCAAGCCCTGGTAACGTATGCGCCAACCCTCATTCGGCAAGGCTTCATGAAGAGGTTCGAGCCAGTGCAATCTCCACCGTTCCGCCATACTCTCGACCTCAGCCTCTGTCGGCGGTCTCTTCTGTGTAACCTCGAAGTTTTCCTTGTAGATATTCAGGTTGGGTCCGGCATCTAGGTCAGTTAAAACGCGCCGCTGAATTTCTTCAGGCAAAGTTGAGAATGAACGTTTTAGGAATCTCGCGAGCTCTGGCAGAGTCTGTGGATAGTCTTGCAACTGTCTCTTATACACATCT
>CAXMLS010000485.1:0-1988 GCA_964194235.1 uncultured bacterium
CAGCGGCCAAACGGTTCTTCGCGGCGGGTTCGGTATTTTCTATGACCGCCAGCCGGAAATCACGCAGCAGCAGGCCCTGCTATACGGTGGAGTGCTAGGCCACCAAATCGTTTTAATGAATCCCGGTTTTCCGGTTCCTTTTGACCCGGCGTCGCTTCCGCTCCCCAGCGTGCTGCGGATGGCTCCTGGCATTCGTACTCCCTACCTGACGCAGGCTAGCATGGGCGTCGAACGGAAGCTCGGTAAAGGCAGAAATTTTCTGGCGGTCGATTACACGACGGTTCGTGGATCGAAGCTTTTCCGAACCCGAAACATCAACGCGCCATTGCCAGGAACCGGCGCGTCACCAGATCCAAATTTCATCAACATCGATCAATTCGAATCGTCCGGCAGATCGCGCAGTCAGAGTGTGACGATCTCTCTGCAAACGACAGTTCGCAATAAGTTGGGTTTTTTGAGTCAGTACACGATTTCAAAGTCCATGGACGATACGAGTGGAATGTTCTCATTGCCGGCCAATAATTATGATCTCCGTCCAGAATTCGGAAGGTCCGACTATGACCGCCGCCATCGTTTGAACCTCATTGGCACGTATCGATTCCCCTGGGCATTTCGTGCCGGAACTGTTCTAAGTCTGAATTCCGGAATTCCGTACAACATCACCACAGGTTTCGACAACAATGGAGATACCGTTCCAAATGATCGTCCAATGGGAATCAACCGGAATACGGGACAGGGGCCTGGCTACGCCAGCATTGATTTCCATTTTGCGAAAGAAGTTACGTTCCGGAGGAGGGCAGAAAGTGCGCCGCGACCGGCGGCGCGTCGTCCGGCGAGAAGTCTCATCGGTACTTTAGAAGGCCCTGTAGAAGCACATCGCGAGGGCAGCAGTCCGCGGCTGGAAATCGGCATCGATGCATTTAATCTGCTGAACCGCGTAAATTTCAAGAATTTCGTTGGTGTCCAGAGTTCACCCTTTTTCGGACGTGCAAACGCGGCAAATCCAGCTCGTCAACTGCAAATCTCCTTAAAGTTTCATTTCTGAATTTGGTCGACGGAAGCGATCGGGCGGATTTTTCAGCCGAAGTCCTTTGCGATCTACGCGTCCCGATACCATATTGCGATCTTGAAGCGCAGCGTGAGAGGCACCCACGTTGCAGACAGCATCGGTGGCGATGAGCCAACCCAGGCTATCCCTCAGTACGGCTGCATCCTGCAGAGCCCGCCTCCGTTTCACCTGTCACTCTCCTCCACAAGGATGGAACCCGTCAACAGTTCTGTTCTGGGACGCGACCGCCAGGCCGCGCATTGGACACTGGAACGCTTACAAAATCCGACTTCAGTGCGATCCGGTCTGCCTCGAATGTAGGTTAACAAATTCTTTTGCCATTACGTCTTCTAAAGGACGAAGATCGCAGGGAAGGGGCAAGATCAACCGGCAATGTCTCGCAGAAATCCCCGGTGGAAACTCCTAACTCGCATCTCAAATCGGCTATGGAACTGAAGTCCCGCAACGCGCTCATCCGCAAGTGGTATCACCTTGGCGCACCCAGGACCTTACCGTGTGTGGAGAGACGCATAGAGTATTTGCAACTGTGGGTAGCGAGAGTAATCGAGGAATGTTGTCCGACATCATCTTCCCCTTTTCTTCAGCCTGGCCTCAACCGATTCAATTGGAATTCGCCACTGTTTGCCAATTTTTTGTCCTGCCAATTTGCCTGTCCAGAGTAGGGAGTACAGATAATCCAAACCAACTTGAAGCCTCCGAGCGGCCTCAATTGCGCTTAGTGCAATCCGCTTCTGCATTTTTCCTCCTTGACAAGGCCTTATGCTAACGCTTACGCTTATGGTCATGCAACGTTCCCGTATCAATACCGTAACAAACCTCGCTGTTCTAGTTGGTTGCCATCAGAACGAGCGAGACGGTTTCGCGACTTTCCTTCCTGAATTGGCACAGCCCGAGCCGGTCCGAGCGATTACCGACGCCA
>CAXMLS010000486.1:0-5548 GCA_964194235.1 uncultured bacterium
GATGTGTATAAGAGACAGCTTTTACGTCAGTCCCAAAGGGCCCGAAGCCATGTTGCCGGTGATCGAAGACGTTAAGGCCCTTATGAAAAAATATGGAATCGCCAACAAACCCCTGTGGAATACGGAGACCGGTTGGCTAATTCAGAACAGCAAAGGGCTCGTCAAACCGTGGGGGCCATTTCGAAGGGTCTTGACTTCGTCAGAAGCGCGAAACTATGTCGCACGATCCTACATTCTAAGTGGGGCCTACGGCGTGGAGCGATTTTATTGGTATAGCTGGGACAATCCGGGATTCGGATTGGCGGAAAATAATGGAAAAGTTCTGAAGCCGGCCGCCCATGCATTCGAACAAGTAAGGACTTGGCTATTCGGAGCGAGTATCAAAACTTGCCAGGCGGATACAAATGGATCATGGAATTGCGAATTAGACGGAAATGGCGCTCACCGTTGGATTGTATGGAACGCGCGCGGCATTTCGCGGTTCCGACCCCCAGTTAGTTGGGGAGTTACGAGGTGGACGACCTTAGATGGCCGAACGGGCCGCATTGCCCCAGACGGAACGCTCGCGGTAAATGTTTCGCCCGAGATCCTGGAACATTGACCATAAATCCCTTATGCGCCCGCAATTGCGCCAGAAAATGGGTTAGCCGCTTCGAAACTGCATGCAAATTGTGCAACTAGTGTGCAACGACAATGCAGTAAGAGGTGCTTAAGTTATTGAGAAATATGGCGCGCCTGGGAAAGTTCGAACTCCAGACCTCTGGTTTCGGAGAACACGCGATTATTGTGAACTTGTGGATGGTTCGGCCTGTGCGCTCCTCGCTGGGTTTGGCGGTGCTGCCCAGCCGGCCCTCTTCTTTTTCTCCTCAAAAAAGATTCTCAGGAGCGGACTAACAAGACTAAATTCGATCAAACATCGGATTCTCATGATATTTGCTGCACTTTCGTGCGGAGCCCTGCTGGCAATCGTGGCATTCACACAACTCAAGATCACGGTTTGACTGCGCGTCAGGATGTTCTCCGCTTGCGTTCCACGAGCTGGAGGATCAAAGGAGTCAAAATAAGCTGCATGGCCAGATCCAGCCGGTTGCCCGGAATGACGATGGAGTTGGCCCGCGACATAAAACTGTGCTGGATCATGGAACGCAGATAGCAAAAATCGATACCGCGCGGATTCCTGAAGCGGATCACAACCATCGATTCATCGGGCGTCGGAATCCAACGAGCAATAAAAGGGTTCGACGTGTCCACGGTGGGTATCCGCTGAAAATTAATATCCGTTTGCGTGAATTGCGGACACATGTAGCGCACATAATCCGGCATCCGGCGCAAAATTGTGTCGGTCACCGCTTCGGCAGAATATCCGCGCACCGAATGATCGCGGTGAATTTTCTGAATCCATTCGAGATTGATCACCGGAACGACCCCGATTTTTAAATCTGCATGTCGCGCGAGGTTCACCGTATCCGTGATGAGCACTCCGTGCAGCCCTTCGTAAAATAGCAGGTCAGTCGCTGAGGGAAATGATTCCCACGGCGTAAAAGTGCCGGCTGGGGAGCCAAACCGCTCGGCCTCCGCATTGTCGTGCACGTAATGTCGCGTACGACCTTCGCCTTTCTCTCCGTAGCTTTGAAAAACAGCTTCAAGTTCCTCAAACAGATTGGCTTCGGGACCAAAATGGCTGAAATGGTTGTCGCCCGTCGCAGATTTCTCTGCGATCACCCTGCGCATTTCCTGGCGGTCGTAGCTGTGGAATGCGTCGCCCTCGATGTAAACCGCGTTGACCTTCTCGCGGCGGAAAATTTGCTCGAAGGTATTCCGCACCGACGTGGTTCCAGCGCCGGACGAGCCCGTTACGGAAATAATCGGATGTTTAGTGGACATCGCCGCTTTTTTCCCTCATCGCCGCATCAGACCACGTTGAAAAAAAAGCGGGGAATGCTCTGCGGAAGATTGCGGATCGGTATGGTAGCGGCTGATTCGCTGCACGGCTTCGAATGATCCGAAGACGATGGGCGTTCGCCCGTGCAGTTCAGTTGGTTTGATATCGAGGATGCGTTGGACAGTGTCGGTCGCGCCGCCGCCGGCCTGTTCCACCAGCAGCGCAATCGGGTTCGCTTCGTAAATCAACCGCAGCCTGCCGTTGCTGTAACCGCGGCGTTCGTCGCCCGGATAAAGGAACACGCCTCCGCGCACCAGGATGCGATACGCATCGGCGATCAGCGATGCAATCCAGCGCATGTTATGGTCCCGGCGCAAAGGCCCGTCGGCACCTTTTATGCAGTCGTCAACGTACGCGCGAATGGAATCGTCCCAATATCTATAGTTCGACGCGTTCACCGCGTACTCGGTGGAATCTTCTGGAACTGCAAGTCGGGGAATCGCCAGCCGAAACGTGCCCGTTCGCCGATCCAGTGTGAAGACCTGCACCCCGTCGCCGATTGTGAACACTAGAGAAGTCTGCGGTCCGTAAATAATAAATCCCGCCGCCAGCTGCTCGTGACCCGCTCGCAGGAAATGTTCCGCGGATTGTGTCGCGTTGGCAATTGCGGGAAACACACTAAAAATGGTTCCGATGGAAACGTTTGCGTCGATATTAGAAGATCCGTCGAGCGGATCGATAGCTACGGCAAGCGGAGCCGCGGAATTCACAATGAGCGGAGACGCCAGTTCCTCCGAAAGAATCGCGGCAACCGGAGCGCTTCGAAGCGCATCGACAAAGACCTCATTTGCCAGAATGTCCAAACGCTTCTGCACGTCGCCGTCGGAATTGGACGTGCCAACGCTTTCGCCGAGGGCCCCGGCAATGTGGCCGAGTGACACCACCTCGGCAACCTGGGCTGCGGCCTTGGCGATGGGCCGAAGCAGGTCTGCCAAAGCATGCTTCTCTTTACTGCGCCGTGCCGTCGATTCCAGAAACTCCTCCAGCGGCGTGGTTCGCGGAAATGCTGCCGGCACTCTGCCACTGGAACGCAGATGTAGCCCGGCGTCCGAACGTCTAGCGGGCATGAGGGTGTGCCATCGCAACAAGCTAGCAGGCTGCCATGCACAATAAAACTGAATATAATTGCATCGACAATTAATTAAATTGATTGTTGCGGGAAATGCCCGGGTAACAGGGCGAGTCGCGAACCAGCACGAATGAATCTATGCGACGTGGGGAAGGTTGATGCGGTATGAAGGGATGATAGAAAGCGATGCCGTCGAACCCGACTAATCGAATGTTCTCTCTGTTTCATCGCTCAGCGGAGAGTTCGCGGTCGCGCCCTGTCCGAACACACGGCTAGCCAGCAAGTCTGGAGCTTCGATGGTCATTAAATCCTCCGCACTGATCTTGAGATTGGAGGCCGCCCGCACGATGCGGTTTGCGTGGCGCAGTCTGGCGCGATCCAGCGCGTTGCGGATGGAGCGAGCATTTGAGAAATGCGGCTGTTGCTTGCGAGCGATGATGTATCGCGCAAGAGCTTCTTTGGCGTTCGCGCTCAGCTTGTAATTCTGTTTCGCAAGGATCAGCTCGCCGATCGCCAGCAGTTCGCCGTCGGCATAATCCGGAAAATCGATGTGATGCGCGATGCGCGAACGGAAGCCGGGATTGCTCGCGAAAAATTTCTCCATGCGGTCCGCGTAACCGGCGAGGATGACTACCAGGTCCTCGCGCTGGTTTTCCATCACCTGCAACAGAATTTCGATCGCTTCCTGTCCGTAGTCGCGTTCGTTCTCCGCGCGATAAAGATAGTACGCTTCGTCGATAAACAGCACGCCGCCCATAGCCCTCTTCAATATCTCTTTGGTCTTGGGAGCGGTGTGGCCGATGTATTGCCCGACTAGATCATCACGAGTGACCGAAACGAGATGGCCTTTTCGCACAAAGCCCAGCCGGTGCAGCATATTCGCCATGCGCAGAGCGACAGTAGTTTTCCCGGTGCCCGGGTTCCCGGTGAAGGACATGTGCAGAGTGGGCGGCTCGCTCGACAGGCCAAGCTTTCGCCTGACGCGCTCCACAAGAAGCAGCGCTGAAATTTCGCGAATTCGCGTTTTGACCGGAGCCAGGCCGACGAGCTCATCGTCGAGTTCCGTAAGCACGTCCGCAATGCCAGCTTCTACTAGTTCCTTTTGCAGATCGACTTGGAGATCACCGGGCTCGCTTGTCAACTGCGCGCCATAAGGTTTCGTCGCAGGTACTGCCGAAGGAAGCGCTCCAGGCGCCTTACCAAACGGCCCGCCGCTGGTCGGCCGTTCTTCAACGGGGTCAGTGATGCCCGGATGTGCGTAGGATCTCGTCGTGTCCATGATGAATTTGCCGTCTAGGCGGTACGTTCAGCCGATTAAAATCGATCTACTACCTTTTATATCGCTCCCCCTCGGGCCGGTCGGTGACATACGCCTGCGTCGTGTAGCGCACATTTCGTCCTTCCGTTTCATGGCGAACCAACTTAAATCCCGGTTCTTCCGCCGGCCGGTTCACGAGGAAAGAGAGCTTCACCGATTCCCAGCCGTGGGTCGAATCAAACGCAGATAGTCGTATGTATCGGTCGCCGTATGCCCTGCGGCACTCCGTCAGTTCCATCATGACCGCTGCGGCGTCTCTGATATCGAACATCGGCAAACCCCACATCTCCCAATACGTATTGCGTGGGTGCGGGTCGTCGGTGAACTCGAGATTCACGGCCCAGCCTTTGTCGATGCAGTACTGAGCTTGCGCCCGGATCTGCTCGTCGGTGAGGTCGGGCAGGAACGAAAAACAACCTTGAGTCAATCGCATGATGTCATCTCTACTTTCAAACCCCGACCGTGGCGGTAGGAATAAAATCGGGTGTGTCCGTCGAAGCGTAATCAAAAGTTACATCCTTCCAGATTTCAAGCGCTTGTCTGAGTGGGAGACAACTTTTTGCTGCCGTCTGTAGGATTTCTGGGCCCTCGACCGCTATGTTGCGTCCTTCGTTTCGCGCGAGAACCATGGCCTCCAGAGCAACGCGATTGGCAGTGGCGCCGGCCTCAATTCCCGTGGGGTGGCCGATCGTCCCACCGCCAAACTGCAGGACCGTATCTTCTCCGAGCATGTCGAGCAGTTGGTGCATCTGTCCAGCGTGAATGCCTCCGGAGGCCACTGGCATAAGTTTCCTGAGCGATGCCCAGTGCTGGTCGAAAAATACTCCGTTCTCCAGTTTTTTTGGCACGAAATCATCGCGGCAAATATCGTAATAGCCGCGAACGGTTCTCGGATCGCCTTCGAGCTTGCCAACCACAGTGCCTGCGTGGATGTGATCAACTCCCGCGAGCCGCATCCACTTGGCAATGACGCGAAACGAAACGCCGTGAATTTTCTGCCGCGAATACGTTCCATGACCGGCGCGGTGCAGATGCAGAATCGTATTGTTGCGGCGCGCCCACTTGGACATAGACTGAATCGCCGTGTAGCCAATCACCAAGTCGATCATGATGATGACCGACCCAAGTTCCTTGGCAAATTCCGCGCGCTCGTACATGTCTTCCATGGTGCCTGCGGTGACGTTAAGATACGAGCCTTTCACCTCGCCGGTCATGGCTT
>CAXMLS010000487.1:0-2982 GCA_964194235.1 uncultured bacterium
ATGTGTATAAGAGACAGGGTCTTGCCTGTATAGACGGTTACGCGTGGAAAATAGTTCCACGTAGCGTCAAAAAATAATCCTCGGTCTACGCGATCTCCACCGTATCCAGATACCGGGCAACCGCCGACTTCCACGCAAACTTTTCCGTGATGGCCGCTTGCAGCGCTTGTGCGGCAACTGGTTCACCGTGCGTCAGATATATTTGCTTCGGCGGGGTCGGTAAAGCCGCCAGCCACCTCAGCAGTTCGCTCTTTCCCGCATGCGCCGAAAGTTGGCTCATCTGCACAATCTCCGCATTCACCGGCACATCACGGCCGTACAAACGCAGCGTCTTGGCTCCTTCTTGCAACGCGCGCCCGCGTGTCCCTTGCGCCTGAAATCCTGCCAGGATCACGGCGTTTCTGGCGTCTGGCAATCGCAGCGCCAGGTGATGCAGCACCCGCCCGCCGGCCACCATTCCACTCGCCGACACGATGATGCACGGCGTCTTCACATTATTGATGGCTTTTGATTCCTCCACCGTTTTCGTCAAGTGGAATTCGTGCACGTTCAGTGGATCGCCTTTTCCGCCGTCCTCAATCGCCGTGTAGTTCACGTCGTGATCGTCGCGGTATTTCAGGTACAAATCCGTCGCGCTCAACGCCATCGGGCTGTCCACGTACACCGGAAGGCGCGGGATCTTTTTCTCATTCTCCAGCTCCCGGAGAAAGTACATGAACGTTTGCGTGCGTCCGATGGCAAACGCTGGAATTACAATTGACCCGCCGCGTTGTGTCACACGGTTCACGATTGCTGCCAGCAGCGCGGTTGGGTCGCCGGCCGGATGCTCACGGTCGCCATAAGTCGATTCGCAAACCAGAACGTCGGCGGCACTGTGCGGAGTGGCTGGATCGTTCAGTATTGGTTGATCGTACCGTCCGATGTCTCCAGAAAAAACCACCACTTTGTTCGTTCCATTCTCCGTAATCGTAAGTTCCAGGCTGGACGAGCCGAGAATGTGCCCCGCGTCGTACGACACCACGTGGAATTCCGGGCTGATGTCAAATCCACCGCTTCGCGGCATAGGCTTCATCAAGTTCAGAACCGGATCAACATCCGCACTCATGTACATCGGTTCGTGATCCGGCCGCCGTCCCTGAGCATTGTCTTGCGGGTGTAGTGCATCCTCTTCTTGCAGATGCGCGGAGTCCTTCAACAAAAGCGCCGTCAGATCTGTCGTGGCGGCATTTGCGAAAATCGGTCCGCGAAAACCGGCCTTCACCAACACCGGCAGCCAGCCCGTGTGGTCGAGATGCGCGTGCGTCAGCACCACAAAATCAATGGTCGTCGGATCAATCGCTAATGGCTGGTAGTTGCGCTCTGTCAATTCGTGCAGCCCTTGAAAGATTCCGCAATCTACGAGCAGACGCTTTCCAGCCGCTTCCACAAGATATTTTGAACCTGTCACAAAACCGGCTGCGCCAAGAAATGTCAGTTTTGCCATAAGGTTCATTCAGCGGAATTCACGAGCAGGGAATTAGCAGTTCTTTTTGGTGGAGCCGATGGGATTCGAACCCACGACCTCCTCGATGCCATCGAGGCGCGCTCCCAACTGCGCCACGGCCCCACCGGGTCGATTCAGCGATGTTAACATTCGCGCAGCGGATTCGTCCATGCGCGACCCGCAACATGTGCGGAAGGGTGGCATTTCCCGCGCGTAAATCTCCCGAAGTTTGAGCACCGAAGTAACGCCGACCCGTCACACACGAAAGCGTGCAGCACCAAACCCAGCCTGTATTTTACGACCTGCCTTCGCATCGTGTTGCGGACCGCAATCACTCGGGTGGCAGTCCACTTACGTCGTGCACCCTACGGAAGTCGTTTGTTCTTGTGAATATGCAAAATACCTTATAGAACCAGAGTCACGACTTTTCTGCCGCGTACCTCCTTTGCGCGGGGTTTTCGCTTTACCGTTACCTGCTTGAACGCTCCATTTTTTATCGAACTGAGGGAACATGACGAAGAAGCGCGCCTTGGATACCGCTCCACGGTCTAATCTAGCGGGCAAATCTATACATAATCATATTTTACTGTCCATGACGCCTCGAGAATTTAATTTCGTAAGGCCGTACCTGCAATTCGTGTCGTTGGTGCAGCAGCGCATTCTTCACGAACCCAACCGGAATTTAAAATTTATATATTTCCCAAATCGCGGACTGATTTCTCTCGTCGTGGTGCTCAAAACCGGGAAGACCGTAGAGGCCGGGATTGTCGGCAAGGAAGGCGCCTCCGGCACCCCGCTTTCTGTAGGAGTGGACCGCAGCCCGCTGCGGGAAGTCGTACAAATCGGTGGTGACGCATTTCGAATTAATAGCGCGAATTTCCAAAAGTTTCTTTTAACCCTGCCCGAATTGCGCAAGGCCCTGAATCGCTATGTGGTTCTTCTGGGAATGCAGGTTGCTCAAACTGCGGCTTGCAACCGCTTACATGAGGTTGAACAGCGGCTCGCTCGCTGGCTGCTCATGGCGGAAGACAGCACGGCGTCGCCAACGTTGGGAATTACGCATGACTTTTTGGCCACCATGTTGGGCACGGATCGCCCCACCGTGACTTTGGCTGCCGGCTTGTTGCAGAAAGCAGGGCTGATCAAATACGGGCGCGCCTCCGTACAAATCACCGATCGCCCGCAACTGGAAAACTTCGCTTGCGAGTGCTACGCCGTAATTCGTAGTTGCACCGGCAGATTCTAGCGCAACGAATACGTCCAGCGACGACGGCGCTCACATCCATCACCGCAGGAAAACAATCAGCGTATAAATTCCCAGTGTCGTTCCCACCGGGGGATCCGCCACGGATAAAAAACTTGCCACCAGGGCGAGGACGCGCCCCGACGCCTGTCCCGCAAGCAGAGCCACGCCCGCCAACACGCCAAAGATACCGCTGGCAACCGCCAAAAAAGTTAGACCGGCGTATACAAGATGAAACCTGTCTCTTATACACATC
>CAXMLS010000488.1:0-9138 GCA_964194235.1 uncultured bacterium
GATGTGTATAAGAGACAGGTACTACGGAATGCCCCGACTACTCTTCCTTAATGGAAATATCCCAGCCTTGGGTCACCCGCGATATCGGCTTTTCTGCATCGGTGGAAGCGTTCAGGATACTCCGACCTGATAGCGGTCACGCCGTCGGCGCTCACGGAATGGTTTATTGCTTTCGCGTTGTGCCGATCGACTATACGTCCGAGGGGATCCTCGCAGCTCCCGCGATGTGGGCGAAGCCTTAGGCACAAGGGGATATCCAATTCTTGGACGGGCGGTGGTACGTGACCCATGCTGGTCTGCTTCGGATAGCCCACAGGAAAGGATGTTCAAGTCTCGTAACAAAGATAGAGGGCAGTTTTTCTGACGCAACCATTGGCCAGTGGGTATTTAAAGCCACAGTCTTCAAATCGCCAAAATCGAAGGGCTTCGTAGGATACGGTGAAGCCAATCCATCAAATGTCTCATCACTCGTACGCGGCTCAGAGATGAGGGTAGCAGAGACTCGGGCGGTGAACCGGGCTCTCCGCAAGGCTTACGGTATTGGGATCTGCTCGGTCGAAGAGTTGGGGAGTTCTGGAGTCACGAACGCGGTGCCCGAATGGGGGCGGGGAAATCACCAGCAGCAGTATCATCAGAATGGTTCAAACAACGGCCAACACAATATGCAAGACATCATTCCTGAACTCGCTCCGAAAGTTCGAAGCGTAATTCATGACGAAAGCCCAGGTACACAGCCCCGGATCGAACTGAAGTTTAGCCAGTTCTCGCCTGTATGGAGGATGGCCTTTACGGGTCATCCTTTTTATTTTTGCTACACTCGCGGCTCGCGTCGGGCAAGATATGGGGCATGCGCGAGCTAGCAAAATCGGTAGACCAATCAATTCCCTTTTTAGCAAAAATCACGCGCCATCAGTTGCAGCCCGAGTTGCTATGTCGGATAATTCCACGCAGTCCAAGCCATAATTTCGGTCTCACTAACTGATATGGTGATTTGCCCCCACTGTAAGACTTCTAACTCGGACTTCGAGGTAACCTGCTCGAAGTGCAGTACTCCCATGCCTGTCGGTTTTGCCGAAACACTTCAGGTCGTCGATCTTTCCGCTTTAGTTCCCGGCAACGATTTTGGTCCCCGTTATCGGATAGAGGCACTCCTGGGGCAGGGCGGAATGGGGCGCGTATATAAAGCGTACGACAAAGACCTGAATCGGATAGTCGCGATTAAGGTCGTCCGCCAAGGTGTCATGGCGGAGTCGAACGCGCTGAACCGCTTTAAACAGGAACTAATCCTCGCTAGCAAAATCTCGCACAAAAACATTCTGCGCATTCATGACATGGGCGAAGTCGACGGCGTGAAATTCATTACCATGGCATACGTCGAAGGCCAGGATCTTCACGGACTTTTAAAAGCCAGTCCAAAAATTCCCCTTGAACGAGTATTGAAATTCGCTACGCAACTCGCAGGTGCGCTCGCAGCCGCGCATGCGGAAGACGTGGTGCATCGCGATTTGAAACCACAAAATATCTTGTTAGACAAGAACGATCAGATTTACATTTCGGATTTCGGGCTCGCAAAATCTTTCGCGGAGGGCGCTCTCGGGATGACCCACGCTGGGGCTGTTCTTGGAACACCGCGGTACATGTCTCCAGAACAGGTCGAAGGCAAACCGACTGATGGGCGGTCAGATCTATACGCCTTCGGGTTAATTCTTTATGAACTGGTGACAGGGGACGTACCCTTTACCGGCGAATCTACTATCAGTGTGATGTATCAGCGACTCCGAGAGAAACCGAAGAGCCCGAAGTTAGTCAATCCGGAGCTCCCAAACTGGCTGGTTCAGATCATCATGAGGTGCCTAGAGAAGGACCCGGGCGATCGATACCAAAACGCGTACGAAATTCTGTCGGACCTGCAGGCTTCGCCACCCGGAACCGGTGTTTCTCGGGTTTTGTCCCGTCGCGGCTCGACTGTACAAATACAGATCCCCGAATTCGCGAATAGGCCTTGGATCTTGGCCGCAGGTAGCATTGTTGTTCTCTTGCTTATAATTTTGGCAGTTCCGAGAATACGTCTCTTCATTTTCGGCGGTGCTGGAACTGGAACAGCACGGGGACCAACTGTAAGTGGCGTTCCGCCCCTCTCGAGCGGACGATTCGTTGCGGTTCTGCCCCTTCAAGTTCTGGGTGACCCCACTCAGATTGGTTACATAGCTCAAGGCATTGAGGAAACTCTTTCCGCCAAGCTACTTGAATTGAAAGACGTCAGAGTCGCGCCAAGTGAAGCATCTGACAAAGCTAATCAAAAGCAACCGTTGTCTAAAATTGCGAGCGCGTTAGGTTCCAATTTGCTCGTACAAGGTACGCTTCAAGGCGCCGGGGATAAAATCCGTGTCACGATGCACCTCGAGGACGTCGTAGCCGGAAAGCGCCTATGGACTCAAGAGTTCAATGGAATTTCTGCAGATCTCTTAACCATGGAAGATCAAATTTACGATCAATTGCTAGCCGCCTTGAATCTCAACCCGTCAAATAATGAACTAGCGAATGCGAAAGTCCGACCGACCGAAAACGCCGCTGCCTACGATCTTTACCTTCGGGGACGGAATTCACTGCGCTCTCACGACACCAAGAGAGTCCAGGAAGCGCTCGATTTTTTCAATAAAGCTTTGGCGGCTGACGCGAAATTCGGACTAGCCTATACCGGGATCGCAGATGCTAGCTTACGGATGAATGGTATTAAAAAGGATAGTTTCTGGACCCAGAAAGCATTGTCTGCCGGTCAGCAAGCTGAGCAGTTAAACGACAGTTTACCGGAAGTCCACTTTGTGCTGGGAAGCGTTTATAGCGAGACGGGAAAATATGCTGAGGCCGTTGCTGAATTGAACCGCGCCATGTCGCTGGCACCCACGTCCGACGAAGGCTACCGGCGTCTTGGAGCAGTTTATTTAAAAAGTGGCAATGGTGCGGAGGCCATTCAAGCGTTCCTAAAAGCCGTCCAGCTCAACCCGTATTATTGGCTAAATCAAAACGAACTGGGAAATGCATACTATGAATTGGGAGAATATCCCAAGGCCCTCGAGGCATTCCAGCAAATCATCGTTCTTGAACCTGACCTCGATGTGGGTTATGAAAATGTCGGCAACATTTACCTCCAAAACGGGAAATATCAGGAATGTATTCCTTTTTTTGAAAAGGCCCTGCAACGGGAACGTTATTTTTCCACCTACTCTAATCTAGGTACCGCGTATTTCTACCTAAAGCAGTACTCCAAGGCAGTCGAAATGTTCGAGAAGGCGGTTGCGCTGAACCCCAACGACACCATGGTGGAGGTAAATTTGGCGGATGCCTATCGTGGTTCTGGTCTGGAAGACAAGGCGCGCACTTCGTATCAGAAGGCTATATCACTAGGTTTCAAGGAATTGGGAACGAACCCGCAAAACGCGGAGGTAATGGCCCAAATCGCGCTCTCTTATGCTAAAACGGGCGATTTCCAGCAAGCGGACACATTCATCAGAAGAGCCCGCACAATCGACAATAATAATGTGAATTACATTTATGCCGGCGCACAAATTCACGCACTCGCCGGACGGACGAAAGAAGCGCTTAAAGCCCTGCAGGAGTCTCTCGAAAAGCACTTCCCCGCTGCTTACGCCGAGTCCGACCCCGAACTGCGTAACATCCAAAACGATCCCAGTTTTAAGATCTTGGTTAAAAGAACCGTTCCTTCAAGCCCTAAGTAAGAAGAGGTGTGCCCCAGCGTTTACGTCCTAATTTGGTCAGCAAAAAAGCTAACATTGCAGCAAAAAGTAGCCACATGCCGGGTTCGGGCGTGGGTGCCGAAGGCACTTCGTCAACCCCGAAGGTGGCTGGCGCAGTACCTGGTATGAACTTGGGTATAAAACCAGGATGTGTTTTATCTCCACCGCTGAGGGCAAAGTTGAAAACTCCACCGTCCCCACCGAAGTTACATGCACTCCAGATGTCGCTTTGACAAAAATACGGTGTGCCGACGGGTACACCTGTAATTGTAATGAATAACGTGGTCAGATCCACAGATTGGTTCACATACGCGAAATCAAATGAAAACGACCCGTTATTGAAAGACTCTGTAATCGTATTACCGTGTAGACATGTAGGAGTCGAGTCTGAAGTGGGGCTGTCTAAACATGCTGGATAGCCTGTCCCCTTGTTAATTATCAAGGTCGGGTCAATTGGTATCGCGGAAGCACACACCCAAGATGGGCAAATTCCAAGCAGCAGTATTACTACCAAAAAGAAACGAGCCGATTTCATACTCGGCCTCCTTTAAAACCACTTAGTTCCTACTGACTCAAGACCACAGCTGGAATGGCGAACGACGTAGTTTGCGCTGTAAACGTTTGGAACTATGTCGGCCGAATAGCTGTATCTTATTAGGCTAAAATGAAGCACAAGTCAACGTAAAACTCCCTAAATCCAAGCGTTTTATCAGATTTAGCACTGCGGAAACGTTCTATAACTATTAGTACAACGACAGACCTTCGTCGATGGCACAACGCCATTGATGTGGGGGCGTTTGAAGCACTCAGTCAACGTATCGATGGGCGGCCCAAGTTAACCGTGCCTCGCCATAAGTATGTTTTGACATTCGAATTACTGGGAATAGAATACGTCGAACTGTCCGGCAGCTGCAGTTTACCGGGACCCTCAACAAAGAATACGTTGCTCGCCGGACAGGACTGGCGTGTCCGCTTCCGTGTTACAACGGCAATTCCCCGTTCCCTGTACACGGTCGGACTGAGGGAGAAACAGTATGTTCCAGCGATGGAGTGTCCTCCTGGCAATGTTTCTTGGAGCAAGCGCGGCATGCGGGCAAAGCTCGCCACCGATCGATCAAGCTGAGCAGGCGAGACTGCTCGAGCGGATCCAACAGCTGGAAAAGCGTGTTTCCGAGCTCGAGACCAAGGGAGCAGCACCTCCGGTTATTACGGTGAAGGCTGAGAACGAAGTTGCCCCAAAAAAGCCCGAGCCTACGGAGACAACTGCGCCTGTTCTGCCAGCACAACAGCATGAAATGCAGGAGCAACAGGCAGCGGTGCGTCAGATCGAAACGCGCTATCCTTCGTTGCAAGTTCGCGGTTTTGGGGACGTCAATTTTTCCGCCACGGACCAGCACGGGACTTCGAGTGGCTTCAATCTAGGCCAACTAGATCTCCACATGGCTTCGCCCCTCTCTCGCAAGGTCAGCTACTTCGGTGAAATCACGTTTAACGCCCAGCCTACCGGGTACACGGTAGAGGTGGAGCGATCAATCATTCGGTACGACTACAACGACTATTTCAAGCTCTCCTTCGGGCGTTATCACACACCAATCGGTTATTGGAACACCGCGTTCCATCACGGCGCTTGGCTGCAGACGACGATTAGCCGACCCGAGATGGTGAGGGTGGGAGGCACATTTATCCCGGTTCACTTCGTGGGCTTTCTCGCCGAAGGCAATATACCTTCTGGAGGCGCGGGGCTGAGCTACAGTTTAGGCGTCGGGAATGGGCGGGGTACGATCATCAGCCGCCCGGGAGACGCAGGCGACAATAACAATAACCGGGCCTGGGTGGCGAACCTCTATGCCCGGCCAGTGAAACTCTATGGATTGCAGCTCGGCATCTCAGTGTATCGGGATAAAATCACCCTGGCTAAAGGGCCTGATTTCCGGGAGTGGATTTCGGCAGCGCACATAGTCTGGACGAAGGAAAGCCCCGAGTTCCTCGCGGAATTCGCCAATGTGAACCATCGCAATATACTCACCAACTTTGTCACTAACAGCCAGGCGTTCTATGTCCAGATTGGCTACCGACTCCCGTGGTTTGAAAAAACAGTGAAGCCGTATTACCGGTTCGAACACACCCACATTCCGCTCGGCGAGCAGGTGTTCACAAATCAGGACCTGGTGGGCTCGATTCTCGGTCTCCGCTATGACATCTCAAACTATGCGGCTTTCAAAAGCGAATACCGAAATGCGATGCGTTTGCCTGGAGAACCGCGTGTCAACGGCTTGTTTCTGCAGACGGACTTCACGTTCTAAGCGAGCAACCTAATGAGCGCCATTAAAAAACGCGTCGCGGCCCTGTGCTGTTTCGCGATCTTGATCTGCATGGCTCTTCAGCACCCTTCGGCGGCCCAGACATCGCGCGCGGTTGATATCGCCGTGGTTGTTCATCCGGACACTCCCATTACTGATCTGAGCCTTTCCGAGGTTCGAAAGGTCCTTCTCGGCGAGAGGCAATACTGGAACTCGAAACTCCCGGTGGTATTGCTCATTCGAGCTCCTGTCGCGCGCGAACGAGATGTCGTATTACGCGTGATCTATCAAATGAGTGAAGCGCAATTCAAACAATACTGGGTAGCAAAAATTTTTCGCGCGGAGGCAGCATCGCCTCCGAAAATTGTCTATTCAAACGCTCTTCAGTATGAATTTGTCTCCGCCATACCCGGTGCCATTGGCTTCGTGGACGCCCGGAACGTACACCCAGGGTTGAAAGTATTACGCGTGGATGGTCACATGCCAGGAGATAAGGATTATCCTCTCCACTAACAAGATGTAGTAAACCTTAAAACGGCAATCAGGGATTTATTGCTGGCGTCCTCAATTCGCAAGCTTCATGCGACGCAGAAGGTCGCGATATCTAGGATCAGAACGTATACCATCGAACACGGGCTCGACGCCCAGGGAAACCAGTCCGCTGTCGTGTTCCTCGTAGGCCTTTTCTAACCACACGAACGCACGCTCCTTCTCGTTCATGCGCATGTACACCTGCGCAATGTTGTAGGGAGAAACATAGCCGTGCTGGGAGAGAACGGTCAGCCCGGCCAGCCAACTTTGCAAGACTCCACGGTAACCGGATTTGGAAAAGTCATCCTCGATGGAGGCGGCGAGCTCCGGACTCCCTGAGAGAGAGACGAATTTTGCGCGTTCGGCCACTGCTTCCTTCTGTTTGCCCATCTGCGCGTAGACTTCCTCGAGGCTTCGGCGGGCCGGTGCAAACTTCGGGTCGATATCCAGAACTTTGCGAAACTGTTCGACGGCTGGGTCATTCTGGCGAGCGAGATAGAGTTGCCAGCCCACGGTGGTATTGATGATCAGGGAAAGGGGATCGAGTTCCAGTGCTTTTCTCGTTTCGCGCAATCCAGGTTCCGATCGACCCAGGTTGGCGAGGTAATCGCCATACCAGTGATGCGCGGTGGCTGAATTTGGATTGAGCTCAATGGCGCGCTTGAACTCTTTTTCCGCGCCCTCCCAATCGTATTCGAAATGTTCTTTCACAAGGCCTAGAGAAGTGTGGGCTTCGGCAAGGGTTTCATCGATCTCGAGGGCCTGCATCGCGGCGGCTTTTGCCTTCGGCCAAGCTTCCGCGGGAGGAAGATAGCCCGCATCACCCAGCTGACTGTACGTGTCGGCAAGCCCGGCGAAGGACAAGGCGTAGCGCGGATCTTTCTGAGTAGCCTCGCTGAAGAAATCGGCAGCCCTTTTGAAATCAGCCTCGGTCCATTTGTTCCAGTAGAAAAGGCCCTGAAGATAAAGCTGGTAAGCCTCCACGTTCTCGGTAGGACGTTTTGAAAGCAATTTCTTTTCTTCGCCGGCGATCTTAGATCGCAAGTGCCCATAGATGTCTGCGGCAATTTCTTCCTGAACCGCAACCAGACTTGATACTTTCCGGTTGTACTGGTCCCCCCAGATCTGGCGGCTGTTCTGCACATCTTCGAGGCTGACGCTGATCATCAGATCGTCGCCGGACTGAATGAGTCTGCCGGTGAGTATGGCTCGAACGCCAAGGTTATGTCCTACTCGCTGAGGATCGACCGGATGACTCTTGTAGCGAAAAACCGTATTACGAGACATTACCGCGAGATTTGGCAATTGAGATAGGCTGTTGATAAGGCTCTCGGTAATACCATCGCTCAGATATTCCGTTTTCGGGTCGTTGCTTAAATTGGCGAACGGCAGGACGGCGATCGATTCGATTCGAGACTGGTCCGTGGCTCCAAACACGCGATTCCGCAAATTGTCTACATTGAGCAAGAACAAAAGCGCCGGGACGAGAAAAAATCCTGCCCACGCAAGGTGGGGCCAATTCTTTCGTAGGTTTTGACGCGTCAACTGACCGGACGAGTATGGCAAAGCACGTGCGGAATCTGTGTCGCGTTTCAATCGTTGCAGGTCCGCTCTCAAGTCGGAGGCCGTCCGGTAGCGCAACTCCCGATCTTTCTCGAGCGCTTTGCTTATGATTTGTTCCAGTTGAATCGAGACCGCCGGGTTCAATCGCACCGGGGGTGTAGGCGCACGGTTCAAAATCGCATCGAAGACCATTCCGGAGGTATTGCCAGAAAAAGCTCTCTGGCCGGTAACCATTTCATACAGTACGAGTCCCAGTGAGAAAAGGTCGGTACGTTCGTCGAGTTCTTCGCCACGAACCTGCTCGGGGGACATATAAGCTCCGGTACCCAGCGTGACTCCGTGGCTTGTAAGATGAGCCTCTTCGGTTGTGGCGGTGAAGGCTTCTGCTTGTTGCGCCGCTCGACTCGTGCCTTTGTGCTCTTGCACTAACTTGGCAAGACCAAAATCCAGGAGTTTCACTTGGCCGCGATCGGTCAAAAAAATATTCGCTGGTTTAATGTCACGGTGAATAATCGCTTTCGCATGAGCAGCTTCGAGTGCATCTGCCATCTGATGGCCATATTCCGGTACATGCTCCAGGTACATAGGCCTACCCGCAATGCGATGTTTAAGAGTTTGCCCTTCGAGAAATTCCATGACGATGAACTTTTGTTTTTCATACTCACCTACGTCGTAAATGGTGCAGATGTGGGGATGGTTCAGGGAAGAGGCTGCCCTTGCTTCACGCTGAAAGCGTTCAAGCGACTGCGGGTCTTGAGAAAGTTCCTCGGTTAGAAACTTCAACGCTACGTAGCGGCCAAGTCGAAGATCCTCGGCTTTATAGACCACGCCCATGCCGCCGCCACCTAGCTTTTCTAGAATGCGATAATGGGAAACGGTCCGCCCAATCATAAGATGGCAAGGCCTTAGGCTGGTCATATTAGGGTGCGACCAGACAAGAAGTCAACGCGCTAAGAGGGAGCGGTCCATGCGCTGTCTCTTATACACAT
>CAXMLS010000489.1:0-3679 GCA_964194235.1 uncultured bacterium
GCCAGTCCACAACAGCTCCCGTTATAACTGATCTGCGCTAATTGATTTTGTAGCGCGCTATTGGTGAGGTCGTAGCTGATGCCTGCCGCCGCGCTGAAACCTTTGCCATTCAAACTGCCGTAGCCAAAAAGAGTTCGCACCTGATTCGAGAGCGGCTGCAGGATCGGATCCGCGTGCAGGCGAAAATGCGCGACAGTGGCGAAAAACTGGCTGTACGGCTTGATTTTTAGAAGCGTGCCGATGGTCGTCAGTCTGGCCAGTGTGGGGTCGTACTCCAGGATTTGTTCCACGTCGTAGTGTTCGCCGGGCGAAATCGTGAAGTCGCTGACCAGCGGCGACCAGTGCACCGGTCCGAGCGCGAAAGAAAACGGCGTTATCGAATTGAGCGCCTGAAACACGTTACGCTCGCCGGGAATGATGGCGCCGCCAAATGTTGGATCGAAGAAATGTTTTTGCACCAGCCGCCATGACACCAATTCGCGCGGCTGGTTCTCGCCGTCATCCTTGACGAAGAGCCGCTGTGTCACGCCGTACTCGATTTCATTGGTGTCGGTAAGCGTGGAGTCCGAATCAAAGCGGATAAAATCGGCAAAATTATATACGCCGGTCACGTAACGATACGTCAGCACCGGCTCGATAGAATGCTTATATTTTCTTTTTCTGGCCGGACGCTCGAAGAAGCGCTCCAGCGTGGGCGGTCGAAGATCGACGGTAAATTCGCCGGTGTTACGAGTGATAGCTCGATCGCTGACTTCCTCCGATGAAACAAGCGACGCGCCATATCGCGTTGAACGGAATGCCGCCGAAGCGGTTACGCCGAGCCAGGAATTGAAATGCAGCGGCACCGTTACGCGCGTAGCGAATTCCGTGCGGCCCACGAAACTGGGAGTATTGAACTCGCTATCGGAGCGGTGCACCGCACCGGCAAAACTTTCCAGAGAAAAATACACTGGTAACCGGCGCCATGGCGCTTGCTCGACGGAATCGAAGCGCGCTTCCGGAAGGTTTCGCAGGGTGACGCCCGTCGCCGGATTGATCTGCAAAAAGCTCTTATCGTTTAACGCTGCGAAGTTGACGCTGAATCCGCGAAAATTATTTGTCAGGAAAAACGCGCTACGGACTTCGGAATTGATGGCCTCGCCAAAAGTATCCGCGAAAGCCAGGCGGAAAGTCAGAGAGGATAGATGATTGTAGTCGGTGATAAACCGCCAGCCGCCCGGCAACAATGAAGTAATTTCCAATCGTTGCTGCTCGCCGCCCTGGGGCTTTCGCACACCGCCGTTCAACAAACCGCGGTCGTCGACGCCGAAGTATGAATAGCTGAATGTTGTTTCTTCAAATGGTTTGGCGCGCAATTCGCCGCGTTCCGCAGCACCTCGGCGGCTGAGATACTGTGCGCCCAGCGTTGCGTCTATCCACGGCCTGGGGGCCCAATAAAAAGCGTCGCCGAAAGTGAAACCTTTACGCGAGCTCTCCCCGATGTCGGGGATCAGAAATCCCGACTGGCGAACTTTGTGGCCTGCGGGGGCGCTGGCGTAGGGGAGCCATATAAGCGGCACGCGGAAAAGCCGGAAGTTGGCATTCACCAGAGCGACGGTTTTGTCCAGACGCACACGCGCGTGAGGAGCAAAAAACTGCCAAGCCGGACGCTGCGGATCACAAATGGTGATCCACGCGTGTTCGATGACATAAACTTCGTTGGAAAAGCGTTCGACATCCTGCGCTTCGAAATACAGGGGATTTTCGGACAGCAGCACGCTGGGATTTGGACGACGCTCGATCTTGATCGATCCGCGCACCTGGTGAAACACGCCGTGCCCGGTCTTGATGTTGTAATGGGCTTCGTCCGCTTCGATGTGCTGATTCTCGAAATCAAATTGCACGTGGCCGCGGGCCAGGGAGTCGGAAGTTTTGTTGTTGTACTCGACATGATCGGCACGCAAGTTGGAGTCGCCATAGCGGATCTCCACGTCGCCGTCCGCAATGTAAAGGTCGCCGCGCCGGCTTTGTGGACCGCTCGAAGAAAGTTCGGCAATGCCGCCCGTTGCGAACGGCAGGCGCGTTTGCTGCCCGGCGGCCTCGGTCGACAGCGATCCGGTCAGCAGCGCAACGAGAAATGTTGCGACGAATGACAGAACGCGCACCGCGGATTTTGGCATCAGGATGTGGCGATTCACAGGAAACATGCAAGCCATGAAAGCAGTTGCATAGCCTAGCATGCGGCCATCCGCTTGAGTAGGCGGCGAAACTTAGGCTGCGAAACTTAGGCTGGAAATGAGTTGGCGTTGAGAGATGCTTCGAAAATTGCGCGCTTTGCCCGATTGCTAAACGTCCGGGAAGGTTGTAGAGACTACGAATCCCCGGTCGGCAGTCAATTCCACGGTGTAGAATTCGTCGAAGCCTTCGTCGGTCGATGGCGGCACGATTTTTTTCAAAGTAGCGGCGACCGCGGGAGCTGGAATCTTCTGGTTGCCGGAGCGCAGGTTATTTCGCTGCATCGCGTCGCGCAACGACGTGTTGAAAAAGTACGCAATCGTTCGAAAACCGGCTGCCCTAGCGGGCTCTAGGTATCTGCGCCGATCGCCGGGGAGTGGATTCGTATTGTCGATCACAAAGCGCTGGCCGCTCTGCAGGCAAGCCGATAAAAGCATTTCCTCGCGGTGCCGGGTGCGCAGCATATCGAGATTAATTCGAACTTGCGTGTCAAAAAAGTGCTCGCGGAAAAAAGTGCTTTTGCCCGCGCCTTGCACTCCGATGAAGATGACGGCTTCCATGTCCGTGTGCTTGAGAAGTATTAAGGACGACGCAATTTTGGCAATTTTGGCGGACGCTTACCGTGGCGGATCGCCGAACATACCGGCTCGTAGGCAAGTTCCGCGCCTTCTTGCGCGGCGCGCAGCATGAGGCCGCCGCGGCTCATGTCCCCGCGCCCGACAAACGCCGACGGAAAAAGCAGCCGCTGATTGAAAATTCCCAGTAGCGGTTCTATGTATTTCGCGGTAGCAATGCTGCCGAGCAACACCACCTCACATCGGTTTCCGACGTTCTGCAATAATTCTTTGGCATCGCGCTCGAGCGGCCGGCGATACCGCAGATCGCTGGCTTCGACAGGCACGGTTGCGATTTCGCGCAACTGCTCCTGCGTCACTACCAGTTCGGGCGCCACAAGTCCGCGCCCTGCAGTGATCACGAATACTCCCGGCAGACCCGAGGGAGGGGACGCAAACTTTTGTGCATAGGTCAGCTTGCCGCGAAAATAAAGTCCGCTGATGAAGCTGAATAATTCTCCAAGCGGAAGGCCTTCTTCGCGCAGGCGGAATGCCAGCGCAAACCGCGCGTTCTCGCTCATGATCATGCGGGCACGAAGGCCCCCGGCATTTGCCGGGGAAAGCAGAAACACGCGATGCACGCAGCGCGGCTGAGATAATAGCCGCGGCGCTTGCTTGGGAACCTTCCGGTTACGATTCGCGCTGGTTGCTTGTTTCGCTGGCATGGTCGCTTATCTGGATGACATTCTTCACGAAAAAATAAAAATGAGAATTACAACAAGTCCAGTGCGGATTTATTTTCCCGCTGCACTTGTTTCATGGTGCACTCGCGCGGCGCTTTTTCCGGCCGCCACCGCAGAAACTTTGTTCCATGGCGGAACCGCCCGCCGGTGAAATGATCGAACTGCACT
>CAXMLS010000490.1:0-11580 GCA_964194235.1 uncultured bacterium
AGATGTGTATAAGAGACAGTACTATGAGTTTGCCGATTGGCATTCGCCTTGCCCTAGTGTAGGTGTGCTCTGGCACTAAAATCTAATAGACGGATTCTCTCAAGGAGATATAAACAGTCATGAAGAAGCAAAAGGGTTTCTCTCTTATCGAATTGCTGATCGTCGTTGCGATCATTTTGATCATCGCGGCGATTGCTATCCCCAACTTGCTGCGCTCGCGCATGGCGGCAAACGAAGCGTCAGCTGTCGGATCGGTTCGTACGGTCACGACCGCACAAGTTACCTACTCCTCGACATATGGACAGGGTTTCGGTGCCAACATGGCTGCTTTGGGCGGCGCGGCAGGTTGTGTAGCATCTGCAGCCTCCGCTTGCTTGATCGACCCGGTTCTGACTGGGGGCACCAAGTCGGGCTATACCATTTCGACCTTGGCGAATAACCCGGCTGCCGGTACCACCGCCAACCCTTCCACTGGATTTGAAACGAATGCTACTCCCGTGTCCGCTTCGACTGGTACGCGTGCCTTCTGCTCAGACCAGTCTGGTGTGATCCGCTACAACACGACCGGCGTCGCCATCGGCGTTGCCGCGACGACATGCGCGGGCATTGCTAACATCCTGCAGTAAATTAAGTTGGGATGTGGTTGTCGCGGGGAGGAAGGAAACTTCCTCCCCGTTTTATTTTTTTCCCGCGAAAGAAACACCCGTCGTCAAATCGAAGGATTGCACGGGACGATTTTCGTCACTCCTGGTAGCCATAAAGCGGCACAGTATCGTGCTATTTGAGGTGGCACAAGCCCGTGTTCATAACAAGACCAGATCCATTATGCCTGAATGTTGCTGATCTTAAATGAGTTACTAGAAGACTCCGGGCCAGTACTAGTAGTTTCAGATTGGCATTCGCCTTGCCTCTATTTAGGCGTGTGCTGGCAAGCTTATTAGTTCTCAATGGCCGTTCAGGGAGATTACAAGAGTGATAAAGAAGCATCAGGGGACACGGTGGGGAGAACCCGAATCCCGGTACGCCAGCTACTCCGTCCACCGGGTTCGAAGTGAATGCCACTCCAGTCCGCTACAACACGACCGGCACCGCCATTACCACGGCCGCGGGTGCGTGACAGCCATAACGAACATCCTGCAGTAATTAAGTTGGTCGCGGTTGTCGCGGGGAGGAAGGAGACGTCCTCCTGTTTTTTGGCTACTAGGCATCAAGCGTGACAGGTTCTCGCTGGTGAGAGCCCCCCGCCAGAGAGGCGTCATGAGGCCGCAGAAGGGTTTCTCTCTTATTGAATTACTTATCGTCGTAGCGATCATTCTGGTGATCGCCGCAATCGCTATACCGAGCTTTCTTCATTCCAAGATGGCCGCCAACGAGACATCGGCCGTTGCTTCGCTACGTTCGATTAATACCGCACAAGTTACCTATGCCGCCAATTACCCGTCCCTGGGATATGCCACTCTCTTGCCTTCCCTTGGGGGGACGTCTTGCACCACGCCGACTCCCGCAGCCTCCTGCATGCTTGACGATGCACTGGCAAATTCCCTAACCGCGGCTTCGCCGAAGAGCGGCTACTATTTTACTCTTGGCGGTACCAACGCCGCTCCTACTTCCTCCTACACAGTGACCGGCCTTCCCGCCCGTTTGGGAACGACGGGACAGCGCGGTTTTTTCACGGACCAAACCTATGTCGTCCGGTACACCACCGACGGCTCTGCGCCCACGAATATCAGTCCTCCGATTCAGTAAGAGTTAACAAAAAACCATTAACAGCAGAGCGGGTGAAATTTGCGTGATCACCCGGCGTCGCTCTCCGTCCTGATTAATTTAGGTAAATCGAAACTTTGTCCCAAGCGGTTGTTGGCATTCCCGAATGCAACGCCCTCCGGACAACTTCGTACTGAAGCGCTTGGTATACTCATTTGGTGGAACGTAAAACGCGGTCTTTCTCTCGGTCGGCGCTCATTTTCGTCGTTGCAAATCCAGCGCTCGCATTAGTCGCCGTTGTATCAATTCTTTTCTGTCTTCCTTCATACGCTCAGAAATCATCGGACCTCGAACCGGTCCGCCGCATGGAACGCCGGTATCGCGCGGCAAAAACTCTGCAGGCGACCTTCCTGGAAAGTTACGCTGAGAACGGCCGCACCGTTCGCGTGGAATCGGGAACGGCATATTTCCGCCGTCCCGGCAAAATGCGCTGGGAGTATGAAGCTCCGGAAAAAGACGTCTTCGTGGTCGATGGTAAAACCGCGTGGTTTTACGTGCCGGCGGATCACACCGTAACACGCGTGCCTGCAAAAAAAAGTGCGGA
This sequence comes from uncultured bacterium, assembly GCA_964194235.1. Classification (GTDB taxonomy): domain Bacteria; phylum Acidobacteriota; class Terriglobia; order Acidiferrales; family UBA7541; genus Acidiferrum. The sequence goes on from CAXMLS010000490.1 coordinate 2,309, forward strand.
TTGGCGGACGCCCCTGGCGCTTCTCGCCGGCGAGGCAAAAATCTCGCGCGTCTGTGCCCGCATCGAACCGGCTCAAGGCGAGCAGCCGGAGAGCGCCAGCAACGCGGTTTTTAAATGCGTACTGCGAGGTTCAAACGATGCGGAGAAGAAGCCTACCACTAACGCAGCGCTGCCTGAATCGATGCCACCAGAGGACAACGTCTTCCTGGAGATTGTTCGGGATTCCGGCGAACTGGTGCGAATCGTGGTTCGTGAAAAAGGCGGTGTTGGCGTTGAGTTTCACTTTGCGCAGTGGCGGACCGATCCCATCATCGCGGAAGCGCTGTTTCACTTTGCGCCCCCGGCAGGCGTGGCCATCGTAAACGGCGAGTTGCCAACCGGCGCCGAATCCGATAAATAGCTGGCGGGGTACCCGGGGAGTACCCATTTCCGGGAAGGAACGGCCAACCATCCTGGTTGCCTACGCATACAACTTAATTGGGGTAAACTGAGGGCCTATGGGGGAATTTGTCTGTCGCGTCGCGGATGCTAACGGGCGGGTGTTTTCGCACGTGGAGGCCGCAGGCACATTAGACGAAGCGCGCCAGAAATTGGCGGACCGGGGCTTGTATGTGTACTCGGTCGAGACGCGCGGAAGTATCATGGGTCTTCTGAATCGCCGCACCGAGCGTAAAGTCAGCGGTTCCGAATTTCTAATCCTCAATCAGCAGCTCAATACCCTCATCAAAGCGGGGCTGCCCATCCTCCGAGCCCTGGACCTGCTCGCCACCCGCGCTACTTCTCCGAAACTCCGGCCGGTCATTACCCAAATCCGCGACCGTGTGCGAGAAGGGAAGTCGTTATCGGAGGCTGTGGACGAGGCAGGAGTTTTCTCGAAAGTGTATTCCACGGCGATTCTGGCGGGAGAGAAGAGCGGAAATTTATCGGGAGTTCTCGACTATTACATTGCCTATCAACGGGTAAGCACCGGAGTCCGCAAAAAAATACTCGCAACTTTGGTTTATCCGGTGTTGCTGATTGTGGTTTCTACTGTGATTGTGACCTATCTCGTTACCGCGGTAGTGCCGAAATTTGCGGCACTTTATAACGAGCTCGGAGTGGAGTTGCCGGCTCCAACTCAGTTGCTGATGTCCTTAACCGTGAACTACCGGTTCGCGGTGTTGGCGGCGGTCGCGTTTTTATTTCTGGCCGGGTTCGGTGTGTACCTGTGGTCGCGCACGGAAGAGGGTGGCACGGCGTTTGATCGCTTTAAATTTCGCCTTCCCATTCTCGGCCATACCTTGCTGAAGTTTCAGGTCGCGCAATTTTCTCGCACGCTGGCAACGCTACTTACGGGCGGAACGCCGTTGGTCGCGGCCCTGCAAACCGCGTCGGATGCATTAAGCAGCAAACTCCTGCGTGTGACCGTACTGGCGGCGACGCAAATGGTGCGCGAAGGGGAATCACTGCACCGCGCGCTGGCTTCGCGTGGAGTGATGCCGGACATGGCTCTGGATATGATCGAAGTCGGCGAAACCAGTGGCGCTTTGGCGCCCATGCTCACGAGCGTAGCGGAATTTTATGAAGAAGAAGTGAATCTTAGGTTATCCGCGCTGGTATCGGTCATTGAGCCTGTTATTCTTATATTTATGGGGTTATTGGTGGCGTTTATCTTGATATCCCTGTACCTGCCGATATTCTCATTCTCGGTGACCGGCGGAGCTGTTAAGTAAGGCAAACCATGGCAACCACGGACTACACGAACATAACGCCGACTGTTGCGCCTACTGCCGACGAGCAGCACGAGCGCGAGCACGCCAGCAAACTGGCCCAACGGTATCGCTGCAGTTTCATCGATTTGCGTGAACAGCGCATTGATCCGGAATTGTTCCGCACTATTCCCGCGGATTTGATGTTCCGCTATAACTTTGTGCCGCTCGAATTGCACAACAACCTGTTGTCGATTGCCGTCGCGGATCCCAGCCAGGTGCTGCTCAGCGACGAGCTTCCGTTGTTGCTTGGCAAGAAGCTGGCCATCAAGGTCGCGACTGCGCATCAAATCGGCGACCTGCTTAAGCGCACCGAACAATCGCAGCGCGTTCTGGAACAAGCTACCGAAGCATTCACGCTGCAGGTTTCCAAAGAAGACGAAGAGAGCGAAGAAACCATTTCTGGTGATCGCCTAACACGCGATACCGCTGTCAGCCCCGTAGTGCGCCTGGTGGAGACCGTTATTTTCACTGCGCTGGAGCGTCGCGCGAGTGATATCCATATTGAAGCGCGCGACGCGGAAGTAGCGGTGAAGTACCGCATTGACGGCGTCTTGCAACACGCCATGCAACCGATCGCTAAAGAGTGGCATTCCTCGGTCATTTCCCGCATAAAAGTTCTCAGCGATCTGGATATCGCCGAACGCCGCGTCCCCCAGGACGGGCGCTTCCGCGTCAAGTACAAAGGCCGCTTCATCGATTTGCGCGTTTCCATCATGCCTGCCAGTCACGGCGAAGATGCCGTGCTGCGCGTCCTTGATAAAGAGACACTTTCGGAAAAATTCCAAAGCCTAAGTTTGGATGTCGTGGGTTTCTCCGACGAAGAGATGCGCCGTTTCCGGCGCTACATCCGGGAGCCTTATGGCATGGTGCTGGTGACCGGGCCGACCGGTTCCGGAAAAACGACCACACTGTACGCGGCCATCAACGAAATCAAAACCGACGAAGACAAGATCATCACCATTGAAGATCCGGTGGAGTACCAGTTGAAGGGCATCACGCAAATCCCGGTAAACGAGAAGAAGGGACTTACCTTCGCTCGCGGCCTGCGTTCCATCTTGCGGCACGATCCGGACAAAATCATGGTCGGAGAAATTCGCGATCAGGAAACCGCGCAAATCGCGATTCAATCCGCGCTGACCGGTCACCTGGTATTTACCACCGTGCACGCCAACAACGTCACCGACGTGATCGGACGCTTCATCAACATGGGCGTTGAACCTTACAATTTCGTATCCGCTTTGAACTGCATCATGGCGCAACGACTGGTGCGCATTATCTGCATGAGCTGCCGGCGGCCAAAGAGATTTACTCCAAAGGAATTGCAGGAAGCAGGGCTGGATCCGGCGGCATGGGCAGGCGTAACGCTTATGGAAGGCGCCGGATGCTTGGAGTGTTCGGGAACCGGCTATCACGGACGCACCGCGATTTGCGAACTGCTGGACCTCACGGATCGCATACGTGAAATGATCGTGGATCGCCGGCCCACATCGGAAATCAAGCGCATCGCGCGCGATGAAGGCATGATTACGCTGCGCGAGAGCGGGCTCGCAAAAATCCGCGACGGGATTACCAGCGTGAAGGAAATCAATAAGGTGACCTTCGTTGAATAGCGTGGCGGCGTTTCGGCAGGGAATTTACAGAAGCGATCTCGTGCGGCGTGTGACCCGCTGGCTGGATGCCACTCCGCATCCTCCGCTGGCCATGGAAATTACGCCGGAACGCGTGGCCGCTGCCCGATTCGGCAGAACCGGTGCGCTCGAAGGCTTTGCAGTCGAAACGCTGCCGCCAAGAACCATTGTGCCCTCCGCCGTGGAATCCAATATCGGAAATCCTGCAGCCATAAAACTGGCTGTTTCCAATGCCTGCATTCGCTTGCGCGCCACGGATGAAGATGTGGCACTGATTTTGCCGGACCCGGTCATCCGTGTTTTCGTGCAACATTTTGAGGAATTTCCACGGTCGGCACAGGAAGCCGAACCGATGCTGCGCTGGAAGCTCAAGAAAAGCGTTCCCTTCGAAGTGGACGAGACGCTCATTTCCTATATGCGCCAATCCCCACGCGAGGAAGGCGTGGACATCGTAACCGCGCTCGCGCGTTTGCGAATCATCCGCGAATATGAGGCGCTTGCTGAAGCTGCGAAGTTGCGGCCGGGCGTGGTACTGAGCTCGTCTCTCGCGGCAATCACCTTGTTGGATGATCATCAGCCGACGTTGCTCGCGCGCGTCGCAGGCCCTTCGCTGACCACCGCCATCGTGCGAGAAGGCGTGCTTTGCGGTTACCGCTGCACGGAATTGCCTGCGCAGGACAACGACCTCACACCGCAAATGCTGCTGGAAGAAATATATCCCGTGGCTGCATATTATCAGGACACCTGGCGCGAAGGCGTACAGTCGGTTTGTCTGACTGGGTTGGGGGCTCGCCTTCCGGAATTTATCAAACCATTTGAAGATGAATTTCACTGTCCTGTCGATTCACTGCTGCATTCGGCGATCTCCGGTGGACGCGTGAAAGATGACGTTCGCCCGCTCGCGGATCGCGAACTGGAAGGACTGGTCGGCTGGACCATGCATCGTGGCTAATCGCAATATTTTGAACATGTATTCGGGTGGCGTGAAATCATGAGAGTTCGGCTTAATCTAGCGACCAAGGCGCAGCAAACGCACCGCCGTTTCCTGGTAACGGCCGGTGCGGTCGGGCTGGTGGCAGGAATTGTATTTTTGGCGTTGGGCTGGCACGTATACGCGATACGAAACGTGGATGCACGGCTGCGTGCGCAGTCGGATGCCGCCGGCGCAAAAATTGCTGAACTGCAAGCCGAGCGCGCGGATCTGGAAACTTTTTTTAGCCGCCCGGAAAACGCCAAGCTGCACGATCGCGCGGCCTTTCTCAATTCCATCATCGATGGTCGAAGTTTCAACTGGACGCAGATGTTCATGGATCTGGAGCACATTCTGCCCGGCGGCGTGCGAGTCGTGAGCATCGAGCCACGCCAGGTAAAAGGCCGGGTGGAAGTGAAGTTGACCGTGGGAGCTTCGAGCGACGAAGCGAAACTGAAATTTCTTCGCGCCCTCGAGGAATCACGGCAATTCAGCGGCATTGAGTTGGACAGTGAGCGCATGCCGAACAAAACCGGCGGTGGCAACGAAAAAGTCGTGGCGCTGACCGCCATTTATTCGAGGACCTGATGAAGCGCGACGCGAAATTGCAAAAACGATTGGTGATTGGTGGACTGGCCTTGCTGGTTCTCGCCGATGTGGCGCTGGCCACCTACAGTTGGAAGTTGAGTTCCGCTGCGCGTACTCCGCAACAGGAACTTGCGCTGCAGACCAAACAGTTGGAAGTTTTGCGTGCGGACATTAAACGCGGCGAATCCATTCGTCAGTTGACCCCGGCGATTCAGAAAGATTGCGATCGCTTTGAGCATTCCCTGCTTCCGGTTACCAGCGGGTATTCCGCGGTTTCCGCGGAGCTCGACGCTATCGCCAGGAAAGCCGGCGCACGCATTGAAGACCGGAGCTTTAAGCAAAAGGGAATTCCCAATCGTGGGATGCAGGAAGTTTCCATCGATATCACCGTCAACGGCGAATACACCGGCGTGGTTCATTTTCTGAATGGTTTGCAGCGATCCGAGAATTTATACGCGGTGGATGGCCTTGCGCTTGCTGGCGATTCGCAAAATCAGGGCGCCAACGCTCCCATCCGGGTCACTGTGCATATGAAAACGTATTTTCGAGCCGCCTGATGAAACAGAAGAACCAAATCACTTTGCTGGCCGTCCTCCTGGTTGTGATGGCACTGGTGTGGTATCTGAATCGCAGCAAGCCCGCGGTGGTTGCGGGGAATGCCGCGACGTTTCAGAATTACCAGTTGCTGGCGGTTGAAAATCCGCAGTTGCATCGCGAAAAAATGGAAGCCGCGCAAAAAGCGGAATATCACAGTTCCGGCAGGAATCCATTCAGCGAAATCGCTGCGCCGCGAGTGGAGGCCGCAGTTAAAAAAGTGAACACTCACCAGAATTACGGGCCAGCTCCGATACCACCACCGCCTCCTCCAACGCTTCCGCCCAACATGAAGTTTTTTGGTTATGGCACCGTGCCAAACGGTACGTCGCGTCGCGCATTCTTTTCCGACGGAGAGGAAGTTTATATCGTCGCGGAAGGCGATGCTTTTCTTGGACGCTTCCGCATCGTGAAAATAAATAATGGCAATCTCGAATTCGAGGAAATTAATTCTGGTCGTCGCAACACCATCGCGCTCACGCAGGACGATCAGGCAGCCCCGCCGGCGTAATGATCAGATTGCCCATTTCGACAAGACTGAAAACATCGCAAGAGTTGCGGCATCAAGATGGTTACGCGTTGATGATGGTGATTTTTTTTGTGGCGTTGGTGCTCGTTGCCACCATGGTTGCGGCGCCGCGCATCCTGCTGGAAGGCAAACGCGAAAAAGAACAGGAAATGATCTGGCGCGGCAAGCAGTACGTGCGCGGCGTAAAACTTTATTACCGGAAGACAGGCCGGTTTCCAACCAGCGTCGACGATCTCATCAAACCCAAAACCGGATCGCTGCGCTTCATGCGCCAGGCCTACAAAGATCCCATGAATCGAACGGACGGTTCGTGGCGGCTGATTTATGTAGGCCCGTCGGGACAACTGATCGGTAGCTTGAAGCCTCCGCAGACTTTGCAATTGCCCGCCGGCGGCGGCCTGGGAACGGCGGCTTCATCGCTCGCGGGAAATAGTCAACAGCCTGGCGCGCAGCAACCAGGTTCCTTCGGCTCATCAGCTTTTAATAACCCGGGAACTGGTGGATCCGGAACTTTCGGATCCGCAACGTCAGGATTCGGAGCAACCTCTGGTGCTGCAACCCCCGGGAGTGGTGCGCAAGGTGGCGTTGCTTCGCCCGCCGGTGGCGGCACCAATCAGCAGGGAAGCGACACAGCGCAACAGCCGGGTAGCCAGCCAAACTCGCAGCCCAATGCGCAGACGGGCGCGCAAAACAATGCGGCGAGCGGCACGCCGTCGCCGACCGGAGCGACAGGCGCGACGACGAATGGCGCAACAACGAACGGCGCAACAACGAACGGCTTAGCGTCGGGAGCGCAAACCGGCACGCAGCCCGGAGCACAACCAGACGCAACGACCGAAGGATCGCAACCCCAGGGTACAGATGCGCCTGCTGAGACGAGCAACGCGTTGTCCACGCCGCAGCCCATCACGCCGACGGATTCGCCGACGATCATTGGAGGAAATATTATCGGCGTCGGGAGCAAGATGGCTGCTCCGTCGGTGATTGTGTATGAGAAGGCAAAAAATTATCGGCTCTTTGAATTTATCTGGGACCCTTCCAAAGACGCAACGATTGCCGGGCAGCCGGGCATGCAACCGTTAACGGGCTTAGTTCAACCATTCAATCGGACTACCTTCGGTCAGCAGCCGGGGCAAGCACACAATCCGACTACGTTTGGTCAGCAGCCAGCTTCAGGAAATCAAAATCCACAGCAATCGCAACCCGCACCGCCGGCGGGTGCTTCACCTGACACGCCGCTCGATTCAAACCCACCTCCAGAGCAGAGTCCGCATCGGTAGTTTTTTTCAAACTGCAATCTGACAATTTACTGAGCGGGCGGGTTTGGTTTTTGTTTTGGCTGAGACTTGCGCTGTTCGTAGGTGCGTTTTACTTTGCGCACGTACGATTGCGTTTCCGCGAAGGGTGGGACGCGGCCGAATTTCTGAACGCTTTCGGGACCGGCATTGTAGGCCGCCAGCGCAAGAATTAAATCGTTGTCGTAGCGGTGCAGCAGTTCGCCGAGATAGCGCGTGCCTCCGTCGATATTTTCCGCGGGATCAAAAATATTGCGTACGCCCATACGCGCGGCGGTGCCGGGAATCAGCTGCATCAAGCCGCCGGCGTGGCGGCGCGAGACGGCTTTGGGATTGTAGTTCGACTCGATGGCGATGACGCTGCTGATCAAATCGGGATCGACCTTAAAGCGCGTGGCCGCGGCCTGAACAAATTGTCCGAACGGGCCGGCAGTAACCGGCACAACCGGAACGGCCACGGGTACGAACATGTCTTCCGGTTCAATTCCCATTACGTCAGCGGCCGGGACGTCCACAAAGCCGCCGCGCATTTGCAGGCGATAGTGATCGCCGAGCAACTGATAGCCGGTGACGTTCAGGCGCTGCCCGCTGCGCAACACGATGTACTCCGCGCGCAATGCCGGCGAAAGCACACACGCCATTACGAAAAGAAAAATGGCGCGGCTCAGGCGCATGAGGCCGCCTCGCGCAAAGCAAAATGTTCGATCGCCGCGGCTACGCCGTCTTCGTCATTGCTGGAAGTAATGTGCCAGCCAAAGGTTTTTAATTCGCCTACGCCGTTGGCCATGACCACGGGAATACCGGCGAAAGTCAGCATTTCGAGATCGTTGTGATTGTCGCCGATGGCCAGCACGTCTTCGCGCGCGATTCCACGCAGGGCCACCCACTCCGCGAGGGAAGAACCTTTGGAGCAGGCGGGGTTAATTACGTCGACCATGGCGAAATCTTTTTTGGCGTAGACAGTTACGGCCAGCGCGAATTCGTCCGCAAATTCCGCGGAGCGCAATATCGTTTCGATCTCGCGCATCGGCGCGATACTACCAGAGAACATTACCTGGAGGGGGTCCTCGGTCAGGCAGAGCTCCAACGGTTTTGCCAGCCCGATGAATTCTTTATTGCGCGTGTAATAGCCGTAGCGCAGGGAATTGTCGGGGTCGAGGGATTCGATCATGACCTGTTCGGTGGTGGGGCGATCGAAGACGACGGCGGTGCCTTCGCGCCATGCCTGGGTGATTTGCAATACCCTGGCCGCCGTGGCTTGCGGTAAGAGATGGCGAACGTGAGTGCGGCCGTCTTTGGAGCGGATCAGCGCGCCATTGTTGACGATCATGGTGAGCGGCGAAGCGATTTTCTGCGCTACCGGCATGGCAAAGTCGTAGCGGCGACCGGTGACCAGAGCCACTTCGATGCCGCGGCGGTGCGCTTCGGCAATGGCGGTACGATTGGCTAGGGACAAATTCGAGAGACTATCGAGCAGGGTGCCATCGATATCCAAGGCAATCAGGCGCACGGGCATCAGCCAATTATACCGCGTGTCATTGTAGTTTTCCGTGAGAGGCGCGGGCTGGTACACGTGGTGAGCGGATTTGGTGTTGCGAATCATGGCGGTCCATTTTAGGCCCCCCTACCCCCGGTGTTTTTGCCAAAGAGTTTGGAACTTGATGAAACTGAAGAACATGAGTGAAAAACAAAAATATAAAGAGTTCAGAAACTATTGAAAACAAAGACTGTGACTTTTGCGAGAACGACAAGCAAGAGTTCGTAAGGTGTTGAAAACAAATGGAGGGGTTTGCGAGGAAAGTGCAAGAGTCTGTAAATTTATGAAACTGAAGACGTTGAGTGTGGACAGAGAGCACGGGTTGTGATGATTGGGGCACCAGAGGTTCACAGAGAGTAGTTGAGGACACTGGGCATGCG
>CAXMLS010000491.1:0-6716 GCA_964194235.1 uncultured bacterium
GATGTGTATAAGAGACAGCTGTTAAGGTGTCCTACATTGATGGGGGTAGCAATTGTTCTCTCACCAGCCACCGATCAAACACAAAAATTCTCGCTTCACGTGGTTAAAAGGAGTCTTAAACCAATGAAGAAATCGTGGTTTTCTGGCACCGTTGTTTTGGCAGTATGCGCAGTGCTGTCTTTATCTTTGCTGGCACAGGACCAAGGTTCTTCCCGCGGGAATCTGAGCGGCGTCGTGTTGGACGCTTCTAAAGCGTCGGTCCTTGGGGCGGATGTCACGATTACGGGTCCTATCGGCGCGCAGACGCAACAAACGAACGATCAAGGAACATTTCTGTTTTCCACCTTAATTCCCGGTTTTTACTCGGTCAAGGTTTCGAAGGCCGGTTTCAAAGTAGCCAACGTGCAGGGTGCCGAAGTTCTGATCAACAAAACCACTAGCGTGGAAATCGTGCTGGAAACTGGGGATGTCTCCCAGATAGTGGAGGTCAGCGCCGCAACTCTAACGGTCGACACTTCAAGCTCTTCGGTAAACTCGGATTTTTCCGACTCTTTTTACTCCAAGATCCCACTCGGGCGTGGTGTAAGCAGTTTGTTCTACCTAGCTCCCGGAGTAGTTTCGGGCGGAGGCACGGGACAGGAGAATCCTTCGATTTCAGGCTCCAGCGGTCTTGAGAACCTCTACATTGCCGACGGCGTTTCTATTAACGACCCGGCGTTCGGAGGCATCGGCGTTTGGTCTCGTGCGTACGGCCCCCTCGGGACCGGCATCAACCTCTCCTTCGTAAAAGAAGTGCAGATTAAAACCGGTGGATTTGAGCCGCAGTACGGCCACGTGAGCGGCGGCATCGTACAGATCATTACCAAGTCAGGCTCAACCGAATTTCATGGTGTGATCGGCACTTACCTAAACGCACGGAAGATGCAGGTGGACTACCAGAACGCCGATAATCCGCAATTCGGCACCCTGAATCTGGTTGGAAGCCATATCAACAACGCTAACTACGAAGGGGACTTCGAACTGGGTGGTTACGTTCCATTTCGCGGCCTCAGGAAAAGGTTGTTTTTTTTCGGGACCTTCAATCCTTCGGTAAACCATGAATACTGGGCCCCTGCGGTAAATTCCGGACTGTTCACCATTTATAAGGGCGAAGTAGATCGACAGACCACTCGGTATGACTACGCGGGAAAACTGACTTTCAAACTCGCAAGTGCTCACACACTCGAATCGTCTATTTCCGCCGACCCTTCACATACCAACAACACGGCATTCGCCACACTCACCGGCAACGATAAAACTGCAAATTCTGCATGGAACTATGGCACGCGTAACTGGTCGGTTCGCTACGATGGCGCACTAAGCACCACGTGGCTGGTAGATGGAGCGTTCACGTACAGTTGGAATCACTTTCACGAAAAACCTCTCGCTGACATCACTCAGATCTTCGACAACACCCAGATCAACGGACTCCCGGGTCAGAGAGGAGCATTCAATGCTCAGGGCTTCGGCTTTTCCGAACCGTACGACTCCAACACTAAGAGTCTCCAGGGTGACACGTCTAAAACGTTCCACTTCCTCGGTAGCCAACACACCGTCAGCGCGGGCTACAACTGGCAGTTCCCGACTTATAATGACATCACGACTTTTTCGGGCGGCCACTTTGTAGTTCCGCAGTTGAATGCCACCGGCGGGGACCCGGGCTATGATAATCATACAAATCCCCCCGTTGCCGGAGCGATGGCCAACGCAGCTCTTTCCTTAGCCATCGCAGGGACCCAGGCGCCGGGTGCCGATGGTTTGTTTGATGTCGTGAACAATCCCAATGACACCAGTTGCACCCTCTGCCCGTTTATGAATGTACCGGGATATTCGGCTCCCGTGCGGGTTGTGCTTCAGCAAACTCGCGGGCGTTTTGATGCCGGTATAACCAAAAGCACCGGTAAGTATCACGCCGCCTTCTTGAACGACGCCTGGCAAATGGGCACGCACGTAACGCTTAATGCTGGCGTCCGGTGGGAACAGCAGCGCCTTATTGGGAACGTGGTTCAGAAGCTCTTTAATGATATGTGGTCGCCCCGCATCGGTTTCGTCGTGGATCCAAAGGGTGATCGCAAATCGAAGATTTATGCCAACTACGGCCGGTATGCTTATATTCTTCCACTGGACATTTCCGTGCGCTCGCTCAGTTCTGAGGATGATCTCCAAAATCCATACTGGGCACCGGTTTCCGATGCCAATGGCAATGTGGTGCTGAATTCCCAAGGTACGGTCACCTTCGCACCCGATTCGGCTCATCTTTTGAACCAGGCGACGGGTGGAATTCCCGTGGCAGCAGGTGCATTGGTTAGCGGCGGTGAACCGTTTGCACCGGGCACGCGCATGGAGTACACCGACGAGTTCGTGGTAGGAGCGGAACATGAGTTCCGCGGTGGTATCGTGGCCAGCGTCCGCTACATTGATCGCAGACTAAAGCGCGTCATTGAAGACCAGGGTGGCATCTCTGTCGAGCAGTTCAACGCTCTTGCCGCTAATGGCGGTGGCCTCAACTACTTCATCGGAAACCCGAACGCCAAGCAGGATATTTTCGTCAATCCGAAGGAAACCACATTCGGAGCCGTTAACCAGACGCCGGCACCTTGCGCGGCCGCTCCTTTTAACGGACAAAAGGCCGGAGCGTTTAATTGCGCCCTGGCTACCGACGAACAAAATCCTTCGGCGGTCAATTCAGCGGCTCTCGAAGCGCTGGGATTTCCGGCGGCTTGCATCGATAGCAATAACAATCCAACACCTTACGTCGCGACGAACCAGCAGAACGGGTATAACGCTGCTCTCGGTAATGGCGTAATCGCCGGAAGCGCGTGCTTCCCCGCCGTCAATACGAATGCATGGATGGTGCCTAACCCGAAGGCTGGACAACCTGGGCAACCAAATTTCATTCCTGCTCCTGGCGCACTTTTCGGTGGGGAATTCCAACCCGATGGAAAGCCCGATACCTATAAGGACCCGAAGCGTGAATACGAGGCTCTCGAGTTTGAAGTCAACAAATCCTTCAGCCACAACTGGGCGCTCGTCGCCAACTACCGCTTGTCGCAATTGCGAGGCAATTATGAGGGCGCGTTCCGCAACGACAACAACCAGGCCGACCCAGGAATCAGCTCCCTTTTTGACCTAACAGAGGGCATGCTGGGTCTCCTGCAAAACCAACAAAGTATCGGTTTCCTCAACGGAGACCGCAAACATGTTCTTAACGTGCATGCCACATATGTGGTGCCGAATGGCAAAGTGCAAGGTCTCGTACTTGGCACCGGCCTACGGGTGCAATCGGGTATACCTCTCACCACGCTGGTAGCTCAGCAGGCTTATCAGAATTCTGGAGAAGTACCCTTCTTTGGCCGCGGAGACTTAGGCCGTTCCCCGGTAACTGGGACGGTGGATGCCCACGTCGAGTATCCGTGGAGGATAACCGAACGCAAACACCTCAAGTTTGCGATAGACCTGTTCAATATTGGCAACTCCAAGAGGCAAACGACCGGCAATCAGTTCTTCGACCTCGGTTTCGGCCTGCCGAACTCGGATTTCAGGAAGCCAGTCGGCCAGAGCTTCCTGACTCCGTTTAGCACCCGGGCTTCGATCAAGTTCGAGTTCTAACCTATACCCAACAACTCCGGAGGGCGCTTTAATGCGCCCTCTTTTTTTTGCCATTAGCACTGCCCGTCTCGTCGCATATAGTCGACTACAATGTTCCGCGGAGGCGTCATGTCTAAATCGCGCAGGGATTTTTTGACGCAGAGTTCGATCGGATTGTTGGGGGTGTCTGTCGCCGTGCGCCCTAATGTTCTCGGCCTAGCCCAAGTCGCTTCGCAGGAGGCCCCACCGGCGCCCACTCCGGGCGCGCCGCCGACCTTTGGGACGGGCCCGGCCGTCGGACCGGAGGTCTCGGCGGCGACGTTTACCGAATCCGAAAAACTCGTGCAGGTCCAGTTAACCGCGCCCGAACGCAACGTGGCAGCCGAGAGCTGGCGCGTAAATCTGGCCGCCGTTTACGAGCGGCGCACTGGCCCACGTAAGGTGGCGCTCGATGCGACGGTTTCTCCATGGTCGCGTTACGTTTCTGTTCTGCCCGGCCACGAGTCCGGCCCGCAGCGTGATCGATTCGTGCGCAGCAACACCGACCCAGGGCCTCTGCCCACCGACGACGCAGACATCGCGTACTCTCCGGTAACGCAGCTATCGCGCTGGATCGAACAACGCAAGCTCTCCTCCGAACGCCTCACGGAGATTTACCTCCGCCGCCTTGAGCATTTCGACCCCAAGCTGCGTTGCGTAATTACTGTCACCCGCAAACTTGCTCTTGAGCAGGCGCGCCAAGCCGACAAAGAAATCGCCGCCGGCAAATACCGCGGACCGCTCCACGGTATTCCCTGGGGCGGAAAAGACTTGCTGGACACCGCCGGAATTCCAACGACATACGGTGCGGAGCCTTTTCGCAATCGCATTCCCATAGATAACGCTGCGGTCGTTAAGCGTCTTCACGCTGCGGGCGCGGTGCTGGTCGCAAAGCTCAGTCTCGGGGCGCTGGCGCTGAATGATATTTGGTTCGGCGGGCAAACGATGAATCCCTGGCTGCTGGAAGAAGGCGCGTCTGGCTCGAGCGCCGGGCCTGGCGCAGCCACTGCAGCGGGACTGGTTGGGTTCGCGATTGGCAGCGAGACCGGCGGCAGCATTGTTAGCCCCAGCATGCGATGCGGCATCACCGGCCTCCGTCCCACGTACGGACGCGTGCCCCGCACCGGGGCCATGACGCTCTGCTGGTCGCTCGACAAGCTCGGCCCAATGACGCGATCGGTCGAAGATGCGCTGCTTGTGTTGCAAGCTATTTCCGGAACAGATCCCGGCGATACTTCGAGTGTTCTGAGCCATCTCGCGTTCGACGCGGGCGCGAGCGTCAAAGGTCTTCGCGTGGGTTATTTCCCCGCATGGATGAAAGAAAATCCGTCCACCGATGTGGACCGCGCCGCTCTCGAAATCCTCCCGAAACTCGGAATGGTTCCGCGCGAAGTCTCTCTTCCCGATTGGCCGTATCAATCGCTGAACCTGCTTCTCTTCGCGGAAGGCGCGGCAGCGTTCGAGGAGTTGACCCTGAAACACGGCGTCGATCAGCTGAAAGTCCAAACGCCCGACGCGTGGCCCAACCTTTTTCGCCAGGCGCGATTCCTCTCGGCCGTCGATTTTGTGCAGGCGGACCGATTCCGTCGCAAGGTCGCCGAAGAAATGGCGCGTATCTTCTCTGAAGTAGACCTGCTACTGGTGCCTTCACTCCGCGACGAAATGCTGACCATCAGCAATAACACTGGGCATCCATCGCTTACACTGCGCGCCGGCTTCGTGGAAGTGTCCGAAGCGCGTTCGGACTGGGCGCCCGATCCTAAAAATCCACTACCTAAATTTTCACCGCCGCGCCGCGTCCCTCACGGCATCACGTTAATCGGCAAACTTTTCGACGAAGGCACGCTTGGCCGCGTCGGGCTCGCTCTTGAGCATGCCTTTCACGTCGCAAGCGAACGCCCGCCATCCTTCTAATTGTTAATCCCAGTTTGAGGAAACTTTCTGAGGCCTGACCAGCGAGGTTTGCATACGCAGCTGTTTCTAGCGGCAGCCCATTTATCTCTCCGAGTCGATCAAATCCACGGAGTTGCTCCAAAAGAAGCGCATCGGAAATACCTGTACACTAATCAAACCAGGACACTGCTCACTTATTCATGCCGATACTTTCGCTGTGCAATATTACTAAAAATTATTTCACCGACGGCCAGTCGGTGCGCGCGCTTGATGCCGTTTCGCTGAATGTAGAACCCGGTCAATTCATCGCGCTGGTCGGCCGTAGCGGTTGTGGCAAGTCCACCCTTCTCATTCTCGCCGGTGCGATGGATTTTCCCACCTCGGGTACCGTGGAAATCGACGGCGTCAACACTTCCACGCTGCAAGAGTCGGCGCTCACCAGTATTCGCCGCAATAAGATCGGTTTTATTTTTCAATCGTTTCAGCTCTTGCACACGCTCTCAGTTTTTGAAAACGTTGAGCTTCCACTGCTTCTTGCAGGCAAGCCCAATGCGCGCGAAGAGGCCCGCGAACGACTCAGTTGGGTCGAACTCGACGGCCTGGGAGACCGCCTGCCGCACCAGTTGTCTGGAGGACAGATGCAACGCGTGGCCATTGCGCGGGCGCTGATACATTCGCCGAGAATTGTGCTCGCGGATGAGCCTACGGGCAATCTCGATACCTCCACAGGCAATGCAATTATTGAATTGCTTCAGCGCGTGACTCGCGAAAAAACCACCGCTACGCTGATGGCAACCCACAGCGCGGAGGCTGCGGCGCTCGCCGACATTGTCGTCCGACTGCGGGACGGCAAGATCGAGGAAATTATTCGACGCTAACGATGTCTCGCCTCCGCCTATTCTATCGATTGATGCTTCGCCCGCTCTTTCGGGAGCCGGTTCGCACCGCTCTTACGGTAATCGCGATTGCTTTGGGCGTCGCCGTAGTACTTGCGATCGACCTTGCCGGGAATGCCGCGGCGGGTTCTTTTCGCTCATCGATGGAGACCCTTTCCGGAGACCATGATCTGGAAATTACCGGGGCGGGAGGAATTCCAGAAACGGTGGAGGGAACTGTTACCGGTTTGCCCTATCCAATAGCTGTCTCTTATACACATC
>CAXMLS010000492.1:0-1729 GCA_964194235.1 uncultured bacterium
GTCGGGAAAACTGGTGGTTACCGGCGGGATGGGTGGAATGGGCGGCGCGCAACCGCTGGCGGCGACCATGAACGGAGCGGCGTTTCTGGGAATTGATGTGGACCCGGAACGCATCAAGCGGCGCGTGAAGACGGGCTATTGCGACGTCATGGTTACAAATCTGGACGAGGCGTTGCGCATTCTGAAAAACGCGGTGCGAAAACGCGAGGCTGCGTCCGTGGGGCTGGTGGGAAACTGCGCGGACGTGATTCCGGAACTGGCGAAGCGCGGCGTGGTGCCGGATGTGCTGACGGATCAGACCAGCGCGCACGATCCGTTGAATGGCTACGTACCAAACGGTATGAGCCTCGATGCTGCGATCGAGCTGCGCGCGAAAAATCCCGACGAGTACAAGAAAAAATCGATGGCGGCGATGGCGGCGCATGTGCAGGGCATGCTGGATTTGCAGAAGCTCGGCGCGATTACTTTTGATTACGGAAATAATATTCGAACGTTTGCGTTTGAGCATGGGGTGAAAAACGCGTACGATTTCCCGGGATTTGTGCCGGCGTATATCCGGCCGCTGTTCTGCGAAGGCAAAGGACCGTTTCGGTGGGTGGCGCTTTCCGGGGAAGCTTCCGACATCGCGCGTACCGATCAACTGGTGCTGGAAATGTTTCCGCACGACGAGCATCTCGGGCGCTGGATCAAGCTGGCGCAGAAGCGCGTAAAGTTTCAGGGCTTGCCGTCACGGATTTGCTGGCTCGGTTACGGAGAGCGAGACAAATTTGGGCTGGCGCTCAATGACCTGGTCGCTCGCGGAGAATTGAAAGCGCCGATCGTGATTGGGCGCGATCATCTGGACTGCGGCTCGGTGGCTTCGCCATATCGCGAGACGGAAGCGATGCTGGACGGCTCCGATGCGGTTGCGGACTGGCCACTACTGAATGCGCTAATCAATACGGCTAGTGGGGCTTCGTGGGTTTCCATTCATAATGGCGGCGGAGTGGGCATCGGATATTCGCAACACTCCGGGCAAGTCACCGTGGCGGACGGAACAAAAGAAATGGCCGCGCGGATTGAACGCGTGCTTACCAACGATCCGGGAATCGGCGTGGCGCGGCATGTGGATGCGGGCTATCCAGAAGCGATTGCTTTTGCGAAGAAGACCGGGCTCAAAGTTCCGATGGCGTAGAAGTAGGAGCTACGTAGTTTTCGGCGCGGACATTTTTCCATATGGCATAGATGTTTAGTGATGTTGTTGAGAAGTTGAGGAGGTTTTTATGTACGCGATTCTCGGCGCAACCGGAAATATCGGGTCGGAGATTGTTACGAGACTTCTGGGCAAAGGCGAAAAAGTGCGCGCCGTGGCACGCGATGCGAAGAAGCTGAATCTGCTGGCAAACGCGGGCGCGGAGGCGTTTCCGGCTGACGTAAACGACAGCGCGGCGCTGGCGAAGGCGTTCGCGGGAGCGCGCGCGGCTTTCCTGATGATCCCGCCGTCGATGACCGCACCGGATTATCGAGAAGATCAGGAGCGCATCGGCAACTCGATTGCGTCGGCGATGCAGGAATCGCAAGTGCAGTACGCGGTAAATTTGAGCAGCGTCGGCGCGCAGGCGGTGTCCGGGACCGGACCGATCGCGGGATTGCACAGCATGGAAGAAAAACTAAATCGCATCACCGCGCTTAACGTGCTGCATTTAAGGCCGGCGTATTTTATGGAAAATAACCTGGCGGTGGTAAATAT
>CAXMLS010000493.1:0-2532 GCA_964194235.1 uncultured bacterium
GGGATAGTGCACACCGCACCCGGCCATGGCGCGGACGATTTTTATTCCGGCCAAAAATACGGGCTGGAGGTTTACGCTCCACTGGATGATCGTGGCGTTTATCTGGAAGGGCTCCCGGAGTACAAAGGTAAAACCGTTTTCGCCGCTAACCCAATCATCGTGAAATTGCTGAACGATCGCGGGGCGCTGCTTGGTCATCACGACTACAAACACACCTATCCGCATTGCTGGCGATGCCACAATCCGGTGATCTTTCGGGCGACGGAACAGTGGTTCATCAAGATGGACCAGATTGCGCAGGGAAATTCCAAATCGCTGCGGCAGTTAGCTCTCGACGAGGTTGAGGGGGTCAAGTGGCTTCCGGCGTGGGGCGAAGAACGCATTTACGAAATGGTCGAGAAGCGCCCAGACTGGTGCGTTTCACGGCAACGTTTCTGGGGCGTTCCGATTATCGTGTTTTATTGCGACGCGTGCGGAACGCGGCTGGAAGATTTTGGCGCTTTGCGCAACGTGGTGAAATGGTTTGAAAAAGAAGGCGCCGACGCCTGGTATGAGCATTCTGCGGACGAATTGCTGCCTGCGGGCACGACATGCTCCTGCGGGTCGGTGAAGTGGCGAAAAGAAAATGACATTTTGGATGTGTGGTTCGACTCGGGTTCATCGAACCTGGCGGTTTTGAAAGGCGACGAGTGGCCGGCGGATATTTATCTGGAAGGTCCGGATCAATATCGCGGATGGTTTCAAAGTTCGCTGCTGGTAGCTACGGCAGTGCGAAATGCGGCGCCGTTTCGCGGGGTCGTAACGCATGGCTGGACACTGGATGAGCAGGGCCGGCCAATGTCGAAATCGATGGGGAACGCGATCGAGCCGGCGGAGATTTGCGAAAAATGGGGCGCGGACTTGCTTCGTTTGTGGGTGGCATCGCAGGAGTATCAGGCCGATGTAAAAATGAGCGAGCGGGTGATGACGCAGCTCAGCGAAGCGTATCGTAAGATTCGCAACACGTTTCGGTTTGCGCTGGGGAACCTGAGCGATTTCGATCCATCGCGGCACGCAGTTTCGAACGAGCAACTCGAAGAGATTGACCGGTGGATGCTGGAACGCACTGCGGAATTGTCAAAGAAATGCCGCGAATGGTACGCGAATTACGATTTCCACCGTGTATACCACGCGATTCATGATTACTGCGTCGTGGATCTCAGCTCGTTCTACTTTGATGTGCTGAAGGACCGGCTGTACACCAAAGCGCCCGGAAGCAAATCGCGGCGCTCGGCACAGACCGCGGTATGGAAAATCACGAGCGCCTTAGTGCGCTTGCTAGCGCCGGTTCTGGTGTTCACGACGGAAGAAATCTGGAAGATTCTTCCGAAGATTACGAAGGATGAGTCCAGCGTTCATCAGTCGGAATTTGCGACGGCTGAATCGCTGGCTTCTGGCATCGGCCAGAAAGCGACGGAGCAGTGGGCGCGGCTCGCGCAAGTGCGATCGGCAGTGCTGATCGCTCTGGAGCAGGCACGCGCGGCGAAAGCGATCGGCGGTGGACTGGAAGCGAAAGTGCGGTTGCACGCCGACGGGGAGGCAGCGGGTCTGCAGCAACTGCTTCAAGAAAGACGCGACGTGCTGCCCGCGCTATTCATTGTCTCGCAGGTGGAAGTCGACTCCGCGGCAATCGACGGTGGAGCAAAGAGCGAATCTCTGCCGGGACTGTGGATCAAAATTGAGCGCGCGGACGGGGCGAAATGCGACCGCTGCTGGAATTATTCCAAGCACGTAGGGGAGAACGCGCGATATCCGACAGTTTGCGAACGATGCACCGAATCGCTTGCTGAAATTGAAAGCGCGGCTTAGGAACGCCGGCATTTTGGTTTCTGTTGCGCGCATGACATGCACATGAGTAATGGACACAACGGTTTTTCAACCGGAGAAACAATTTAGTGCAGTTCCCCGCGCGTTTGCGGTGGCTGTGGCTCACGCTCGCAGTGGTCATTTTCGATCGCGCCACGAAAGCATGGTTCGAGCTTGAAACCGCCGAGGGTTGGCGCCACGAAGTCATTCACCATTTTATTTATCTGGTGCACAGCGTAAACCCCGGAATCGCGTTTAGTTTTTTTGCGGATTCGTCATCACCATGGTTGAAAACTATACTCATTGCCGGTTCGCTCCTGATGGCAGGCATTCTTACGTGGCTTCTGGTTGCCGGAAAAACGGGCGGACCAATGACGTTTGCGGGACTGGCGCTGTTGATTGCGGGCGCAACGGGCAATGTCACGGATCGCATTCTTCACGGCGCGGTGACAGACTTTCTTGAAGTATGGATTGGCTCGTACCGCTGGCCGGCTTTCAACGTTGCCGACTCCGCGATCACAATCGGTGCGGCGCTGGTGGTGCTCGATGTACTTTTTGGGGCCAAGACAGCCGAGCCCGTATCATCGTCTCGCAAACGCGCCTAATTCATTACTTTTAAATTCTCACGCGGCGTAGCGCAGCACGTTTATGAGTGCGCAGTATTCAAACTGTCTCTTATACACATCT
>CAXMLS010000494.1:0-2657 GCA_964194235.1 uncultured bacterium
AGATCGGCGGGAAGGCCGCTGAGTCCTTCCTGTTTTTCGTAGCGCTGAAGGACCTTTTCCTGGAGCGGAATGTAAACGCCCAGGTCACCGTTTTTGCCGGACTGATCGCGATTGTTGAAAGGGAACAAAAAAGAATCCACGAAGAAAACCCAGTGAAAGCGTTTCGGATCCAGGTACGGCGCAAGAGCCACGCGATTGGCCAGACAGATTTCGATATTCAGCTTATCGAGGATGCTGTCCCAGTACGCGGTGCCCCCGGCAGCTTCGGCAGCTTTCTTTTTGTCGATGAGCCACTTCGCGTGGGCGGGAGCGAAATCGTCGTAGGGGTAACCGAAAAGCGCTTTGGCGGCGGCCACGAATTCGGGGTTGGTGTCGCGAAGGCGCATTACCGTGCTTTCGTCCGGCGGGGAAGATTGCGCGTCCATATCGGAGTCGTCGGGAAAGGTGGCGTGCGAGTGATTATCGTAAATGGGAATCTGATCGATTTGCTTCAGAATGCGATCGTAAATCTTGGTTAGGTCGCCGGGAGGCGCGAAAGGCTTAGCCTGGGCTAGGGCGATATCGGCGACGAGGAGACTGAGAACAGTTACAAATACCAAGTGAATCAAATGTTTCATTTCGTGTGCCCTCGTTTGTACCAAAAGCGTTTCGAGTTAGACAACCAGGATCAATTATCGAGACGCTGTAAATTGATTTAAAATGTGGATCTCGTCTCAGTGCAAATTCGTTTACCTTGCGACTGCGGAGCGCCAACGAACCGACAAGCGCTCCATGCGATCCAAAGCTTCTTCCAATAAGTTGCGCGCGCTGACCAAAGAAAAACGCAGATAGTTTTTTCCCTGGGCGCCGAAAGCAGCGCCGGCGATTCCGGCCACACCGACTTCTTCGAGCAACAGCCTGGCGACATCCTCCGCGGGCAGCCCAGTATCCTCCACGTTGACCCAGGCGTAGAACGATCCTTCGGGTACCTGGCAACGGAAGCCGGGGATGCGATTGAGGCGGGCCACAAATAAATCGCGACGCTTGCGATACTCGATGACCATGGCTTCGACGGCGTCAGTGGAATCGAGCAATGCCTGAATGGCGGCCACCTGCGTGAATTCCGCAGCGCAGGTGAAAGTATTGAGGACGAGTAAATCCATCGCGTCGATGAGGTGCTTCGGGGCGACGGCGTAACCGAGGCGCCAGCCGGTCATGGCAAAACTTTTAGAAAAACCATCGATGATGACGGTGCGTTCGGCCATGCCGGGCAAAGCTCGAATGGACTGATACTGGCCCCCAAATAATATACGGGCGTAAATTTCGTCGGCGAGAACCCAGAGGTCATGTTTGACGGCGAGGTCGGTTAAGTGCTGAAGGGTTTCGAGGGAAAACACTGTGCCGGTGGGATTGTTCGGGGAATTAAATATGAGGACGCTGGTGCGCGAGGTAATTTTTGCGGCGATTTCTTTAAGATCGGGCTGGAAATTGTTTTTCTCTTCGAGGCCAAACGGAATGGCTTTCGCGCCTAGCCCCCGCGTGAAGGACGGGTAGATGGGAAATCCGGGATCGGGGTAGAGAACTTCGTCGCCGGGTTCGATAAGCGCCATCATGGCCAGAGACAGGGCCATTTTGCAGCCGGGGGCGACCAAGACTTCCTCGACGGAAACTTCGAGCCGCCGGGTGCGATAAAGGTAACAGGCGATGGCCTCGCGCAGGGCGGGAATGCCGCGCGTGGAAACGTAGCGATCTCTGCCGGCCGCCACGGCATCGCGCAAGGCATCGACGACAGGCGGGGCCGGATGAAAATCGGGCTCGCCCAGCTCAAGGTGAATGATGGAACGTCCCGCGCGTTCGAGTTCTTTGGCGCGAGAGAAAACGGCGAGCGCGCCTTCGCCGGTCAATTGAGAAACGCGTGTTGCGATTCGTCGCATAGGTTTTTTAATTATCCGCAGAGAATATTATCACTTCGCGGCAGGTAGCGGCGTTACGGGAATGTGCAAGCCATCGATGAAGCGGGGAAACATTTCGAAGGCGGCGGCGGTGAGAAACAATTCCACAATGGCAATTTCGTCGAAGGCGGACTGCAACTGGCGATAGAAAGCATCATCTACGTTGGCGGGGCCGCGGTGCAGGCGGTCGGCGAGGCGAAAACCGAGCTTTTCCTTCCCGGTGTACGGGCCGCTTTCAAAATCGTAAATAGCAGAAATGTGGGCTTCGGAGGCACCTTTCTTGCGGGCGGAAGCGGTATGCGCGCGTATGGCATATTGCGATTCGCAAAGGACGGAGATGCGCACGGCGACGAGTTCCTTGTACCAGCCGGACAGCGCGCCGTCGCTGAGGAGCGGTTTGAGAAAACCGGCGACGGCTTTGGCGATATCCGGAGAGTGCGCCAGAACTTTGAACATGTTGGGCACCACGCCACGCTGGGCAAGGAGCGCGTCATACATCGCGGCGGCTTCCGGAGTGACGGCTTCGCGTTCGAGTAATTTGATCCGGGGAGTTTCGTTGGTCATGAATATTCCTCAATATTTCTCGATACTTTTGTGGAGGGCAACACGGCGCGCAATGCCCGAGCTTAAGTATAGAGATTTAAGGAGGAGGAGCAAAAAAACAGGATTAAAAAAGTACGGGCGAAGGGCTCGCAACTTCGCGAGAACTTCGCCCTCAGTTTAGGG
>CAXMLS010000495.1:0-14175 GCA_964194235.1 uncultured bacterium
GATGTGTATAAGAGACAGCCCGCAGAGTGAGTGAAGTGCCCGCAACGGACAAATCCCCATCGCAGCCCAAGCCTAGAAAATTTCAGGCCATCAAAGGCGTGCGCGATTTATTGCCGGCAGAAACGCCGCTGTGGAATCACGTAGAGCATACGGCTCACGATGTATTTGGTACCTTCGGCTTCGCCGAAATTCGCGTGCCGATCATTGAGCCGACCGAACTTTTTGCACGTTCGGTTGGTCTTGAGACCGACATAGTATCAAAAGAAATGTACTCTTTTGAACTTCAAGCTTTCCAAGAAATCCGCCATTTCGTGGGTAAGATAATGAGTTCACAAAGCGATCCTCTGCGCTTTACGGGATGGCTACACGGTTTGGTCGGTGCCTTGAGGTCAGCCTGGCGATCTGGCCGCATTGAACATAGTGAAGTGAACAGGCAAACAGTTAAGTTGTTAGAGGAAATATACGACTGGCTTTATCAAAAAATTGCTGACGACAAGGTTTTGCGTACTGCCATCGTGAATCCCGAAATACAAGCGCACATTACTGATGCCGTGTCGATCGCCATGCGATTGGAAATTAGCCCCGACACCGCCGTGTTAAGACCCGAAGCCACCGCCAGCGTTTGCCGCGCCTACATAGAACACAACATGCAGCAGTTGCCCCAGCCCGTTAAGCTCCACTACTCAGGTCCCATGTTCCGGCGCGAGCGCCCGCAGAAAGGCCGCTATCGTCAGTTCTATCAAATCGGCGCCGAAGTACTCGGTGGCAAGGATGCGCCCGGCATCGACGCCGAAGTCATCGAAATGGTGATGGCCTTTTTCGATAAGCTCGAGCTGCGCGACGTTCAACTCGACATAAACTCCATCGGTTGCCGCGAGTGCCGCCCAAAATACGTCGAGCTTCTGCGCGCTGCGCTTGTAAAAGTGAAAGACCAGTTGGGCCCCGACAGTCAGCGTCGCATCGAAACAAATCCGCTGCGCGTGCTGGACTCGAAAGTGGAAAACGAGCAAGCCATCATCGCGACTCTTCCCAGAATGGCCGCACATCTTTGCCCCGCGTGCGCTGAGCACTTCGCCGAAGTAAAGCGCCAGCTGGAATTGCGTGGCGTTATCTACAAAGAAAATTGGCGCTTGGTCCGCGGTCTCGACTATTACATGCGCACTACCTTTGAGATCACCGCGAAAGGCCTCGGTTCGCAGAACGCGGTGTGTGGCGGCGGACGTTACGACGGCCTCGTCGAGCTTTTGGGCGGGCCGCCAACAAAAGGAATTGGGTTCGCCATCGGCGAGGATCGATTGATTCTCTCGTTGCAGGAAAGCGGGAAAATGCTACCGCCGCAAGGCCGCGATGTGTACATCGCCTGGATGGGCGAGAAAGCTTTCGCCACCGCCTTGCGCGCCGCTAGAGACCTCCGTGCCGCAGGCTTCGGCGTCGAACTGCCACCCACCGAACAAAAGTTCGGCAAAGCACTTGCCCAAGCCGACAAGCTCGGTGCGCGCTATGCTCTCATTCTGGGTGAAGACGAAGTGACTTCGGGTGATTGGACACTCAAAACTCTGGCCGACGGTTCGCAAACCAAATACAGTGAAAGCAATTTGCTGGATCATTTGCGCAAAAACATCACGTCCTCTTTATAATCTTTCACGGAGAGCGCCGGTATTCCGTGCCATTAGGAGAAAAAAGACTTGCTGGATTTTTTGGGAAACCTGAAACGCACGCATTATTGCGGTGATCTGCGCGCGAAAGATGCTGGTACCAATGTGGTTGTTATGGGTTGGGTGGCGCGACGCCGCGATCTGGGCAATTTATTATTTCTGGATATTCGCGATCGCTCCGGCATTGTCCAGGTGGTCTTCAATAAGGAGACGCAGCCTGCAGCGCACGCCAAGGCGGAACAAGCGCGTTCGGAATTCGTTGTGGCCGTCGAAGGCAAAGTCATCCAGCGGCAGAAATCCAATCCCGAACTAGCCACTGGCGAAGTCGAAATTCTCGCAAGCATACTTCACATTCTGAACAATGCAAAAACTCCACCGTTTCAAGTGGAAGACGACATCAATGCCGCTGAAGAAACGCGTCTTCGCTTCCGTTATCTCGATCTTCGCAGGCCGCGGCCCCATCGTAACCTAGCGTTGCGCCACAAGATATTTCTCGAAATCCGCAAGACCATGGACGAACTCGGCTTCATCGAAGTCGAAACTCCCATGCTCACGCGGTCAACGCCGGAAGGAGCGCGGGATTATCTGGTCCCCAGCCGCGTGCACCACGGGCAATTTTACGCGCTGCCGCAATCCCCGCAGATTTTCAAGCAGATCCTTATGATCGGCGGCCTCGATCGCTATTTTCAAATCGTGAAGTGTTTTCGCGACGAAGACTTGCGTGCAGATCGCCAGCCGGAATTTACGCAGCTCGATGTGGAAATGTCCTTTCCCCGCCAGGAAGATATTTTCAACGTCATCGAGACAGTTATGCTGCGCGCTTGTGCCGTCGCCGGAGTAAAAGCGAATGCCCCGTTTCCGCACATGCTCTACAAAGAAGCCGTCCGCAAATACGGTAGCGATAAGCCGGACATGCGTTTTGGTATGGAACTGCATGAGGTTACCGAGTACTTTCCTCCGGAAGCCGCGACCAAACTGCAGATTGACGGAAACATTTTTGCCTTTGCAGCTCCTGGAGCCGCAGAATATTCGCGCAAGCAACTCGACGACTTGACCGATAGAGCCAAATCCGCAGGCGCTCGCGGCGCCTATTTTGTTAAAGTCGCCGCGGAAGGCACCACCTCAACGGTAGAAAAACTGATCGGCGCGGATAACGTCAAGAAAATCGCGGACGCATGCGGTGCCAAAACCGGCGATCTCATCGTAGCGGTATCCGCAAAAGAGCAAATCAAAGGCACCGAAGCGGCTGCGCTTGTTGCAGGCCAATTGCGTTTGCAGCTAGGAGAAGCTCTAGGCGTGATCGACAAGTCCCAGTGGAAATTTCTCTGGCTCACCGGTTTCCCGCTTTTTGAATGGAGCAATTCAGACAAATCCTGGGTCAGTGCGCAACATCCCTTCACGGGCATAGTCGACGAAGACCTGGAAAGACTTGAATCCGCGCCTTGGGAAGTTCGCTCCAAAGGCTACGACCTTGTTCTCAACGGGGTGGAGTTGGGTTCGGGAAGCATTCGAATCCATCGGCAGGATGTGCAGGAACGTCTGTTTAAGGCCTTGGGCCTTTCCGAAGACCAATTGCGCCGGCGCTTCGGTTTTTTTCTAGACGCGCTCACGTACGGCACTCCGCCGCACGGCGGTATCGCCCTGGGCCTCGACCGCGTCGTCATGCTGCTCTCCGGCGAAAAATCCATTCGCGAAGTAATCGCCTTTGCCAAGACTACCGCCGCCCAGGATTTAATGGCGGATTCGCCTTCGACAGTGGACAACGAGCAGTTGGATCAACTCGGGATTCGCATCAGTGGGGACGCATGATCAACGCGTGTTTTACACCAAGTGCGATGCGGGCTTTAACGAACTGAAATTATCATGTCGCGCATACGCATATTAGCGGAAGCGGTCGCCAATAAAATTGCTGCCGGCGAAGTTGTCGAACGTCCGGCCTCAGTAGTGAAGGAGCTGCTCGAAAATTCCCTCGACGCCGGCGCAAATACCATTCGCGTCGAAACTGAATCCGGCGGGCGCCGCATGATTCGCGTCATCGACGATGGTTACGGCATGACCCACGATGACGCGCTGCTGGCGTTCGAACGACATGCAACGAGCAAGCTGCGTTCTGCTGACGATTTGATGTCTATCGCTACGCTTGGATTTCGCGGTGAAGCCCTGCCCACGATCGCCGCAGTCTCCCGCCTCGTCCTGGAGACCCGAGATGCCGGTGAAGCCGAAGGAACACGCGTGGAGTTTGCGGGAGGCAAACTCGTTAATGTGAAACCCGCGGGCCTCGCTCCCGGAACCACCATCAGCGTTGCTGATCTATTTTATTCTGTCCCCGCGCGCCGCAAATTCCTGAAATCAGACACCACCGAACTCGGTCACATCGCCTCGCTGGTCACGCATTACGCGCTAGCAAATCCCAGCAAACACTTTGTGCTCACCACTCCAACACAGGAAATTATTAATTGCTCGCCCGTTGAGAATCTCTCCGACCGCATTTATCAACTTTTCGGCCGCCAATCGCTCGATGAATTGGCGGAGATACCCCCGGCTACGTCGGCGTTTCGCTCGGCCATTACAGAGCCTGCGCTTGAACCCGAGGAAGAGGAATCTACACTCACCGTAAGCGGGTTCACTTCGCGCCCTGAAGTACAGCGTACCAATCGCAATGGAATTTACGTATTTGTGAATCGCCGCCTGGTGCGCGATCGCCTGATCCTGCACGCAATTCATGAGGCTTACCGCAACATTTTGCCGCCCAGTGTTTTTCCCGCAACGCTGCTTTTTCTGGATATGCCGTACGACGAAGTGGACGTCAACGTGCACCCCGCTAAAGTTGAAGTCCGTTTCCGCCGGCCGCAATTTGTGCACGATTTTGCCCGCTACACCATTCGCCAGGCCATTATGGGCACGCGCGCCATCGCCAGTTTTGCGACCGCAGCCGCAGGCGCAACACAATATCCGCGCAGACCGAACAACTCTGACTCGACAGCAATACAAGAGCAGGGAATTGGTGGTGCCGCACAACCCTCGGGTGTTTCTCACACCATCATTCCGAGCATGGAAGAGATCGGCGCCGGCTCCGGCGTCGGTTCTGATGGAGGTTTCGATTTAATCGCCGCGCCGCTCAGGCCCGTTGCGCAGCGGCTGGCGTTCGGTTATGAATCAACGCTCGATCAAGGCCCGGGCTTTTCAACAGTTGGTGGCACCTCGGTCGCTCAGCCTTCATCGCGCGGGTCGGTCGTTGCCAATTGGGCCGCCAACCTGGCCGCACCGAGCGGTGATGCTCCCGCCAGTCTCCCGCACCCTGATCAAATTTCCGATTTGAAGCCGCTTGGCCAGGTCAGCTCCAGCTTCATCGTCGCGGTGAATGGTGACGGCCTGTGGCTTGTCGATCAGCACGTCGCTCACGAGCGCGTGCTTTTCGAGCAACATCTTCTTGCACGCCGCGCCGGAAAAGTGAAAGCACAGCGCATGCTGATGCCCATGGTGATTGAACTCGCTCCGCGCCAAATCGTGATCTACGAAAAAATTGCCGAAGAGCTCAATGCCAACGGTTTTGAGGTCGAACCCATGGGACCGAAGAGCGTAGCCATCCAGGCAGTTCCAGCTGGCATTGCCGCCGGCGATGCAGAAAAACTTCTCACTGAAATTCTCGACGGCATCGATCGTGAAAACGCAGCCATTTCGATTGAAACCTTGCAAGCCAAGATTGCCGCCTCGATGGCGTGCCATGCCGCCATAAAAATAAATATGCCGCTAGACCAGACAAAAATGGAATGGCTACTGGCTGAGCTCGCGAAAACCGATTGTCCAATGAGTTGTCCTCACGGACGCCCGGTGGTGCTGCGATATTCCGTCAAAGAAATAGAGCGCGCATTTCATAGAATATAATTTCTGTCGCACTCCCCGGAACGCTTTGAAGGATGGCCCGAGATCTGAGGTGGAAGGGAAGCATGAGCGATACGCAAAAAACCGCAGTGGTATTCGGTGTGGCCAACAAACGAAGCATCGCCTGGTCCATCGCGCAAAAGCTGCAGCAAGCTGGATGGCGACTGGCCGTTACTTATCAGAACGAACGCCTGGAACAGGAAGCCAAAGGCCTGATCGACGAACTGCCCAACTCCATCGGATTCATGTGCGACGTATCTCACGACGAGCAAATCGTGAAATTATTTGAAGAATTGAAAGCTCGCTACGGCACTTTGCAGGGCGTCGTTCACAGCGTGGCGTTCGCGCCTGCCGCCGAGTTAAGCGGCGAATTTCTGAACACCACACGCGAAGGCTTTCGCATCGCGCACGACGTCAGCGTCTATTCGTTGATCGCCGTTTCACGGGAGGCGGCACCGTTGATGACCGAAGGTGGCGGCATCATCACCATGACGTATTACGGCGCGGAGAAAGTCGTCCCTAAATACAACGTAATGGGCGTCGCCAAAGCGGCCCTGGAAGCCAGCGTGCGCTATCTTGCCAATGACCTCGGATCCAAAAATATTCGCGTCAACGCCATCTCTGCCGGCCCGATCAAAACGCTCGCCGCGCGAGGAATTTCCGGCTTAGGTGAAATGTTGAAGTCCCATGCAGACCGCGCACCACTGAAGCGCAACGTCGATCCCGCAGAAGTTGGCGGCACCGCCGTATTTTTGTTGTCGGACGCCGCTTCGGGAATTACCGGCGAGACAATCTATGTGGACTGCGGCTATAACATCATGGGCTTTTGATACACCGCATTTTAGTTGCCGTCGTTTCTACGTTCTGCGATGAAGCAACAATATAGAGTGGCGACGCTTCTCACAACATGCAAAATCTGACGATTGCCATCGATGGACCAGCGGGTTCCGGCAAAAGCAGCGTAGCGCGCCGCGTTTCGGCCGTTCTCGGTTACTTGTACATGGATAGCGGCGCAATGTATCGCGCCGTAGCCCTGAAAGCGTTGCGGCAAAATATTTTACTTACCGATGAAGCAGCTCTTAGCGCCATCGCTCGAGAAACGCACATCGAATTGCGACGGCCTACTCTCGACCAGGAAGCCGCCGGCGCCGCGAATTGTGTTTTTCTGGATGGTGCCGAAGTAACCGGCGCCATTCGAACGCAGGAAGTAGCGGAGGCCGCATCGCGATTGGCCACCATACAAGAAGTTCGTTGCTTCCTGGTCGCTGAGCAGCAACGAGCGGGCACCGGCGGCGGTATCGTTATGGAAGGCCGCGACATTGGAACCGTCGTTTTTCCCCACGCGGATCTGAAGATTTTTCTGGAGGCTTCTCCGGACGTCCGCGCGGAGCGCCGCTGGAAAGAGCACCAAGAAAAAGGCGATAAAGTTACGCTCGCAGAAGTTGTCGAAGAGGTCCGCGAACGCGATCGCCGTGACCGCGAAAGAAAAGTTTCGCCGCTGGTGCGTGCCGCCGATGCTGTCCTCGTCGACAACACCGCCATGGGCATCGACGAAACCGCGCGCGTCATTGTGATGCTCGTAAAAGAGCGCCAAACAAACTCACTTAACGCAGAGAGGCTCGCATGATACGGATTCTGATGGCTGCTACGCTCGGTATTGGGGGCGGTCTGCTCGCAGTACCCGTCGTTTTGCTCGCCCAAAACGCCGGATCCGACCGTGAGAAGAACGCAACTCGCCATGTGTCCACGGATGCGGTCAGCGGCAACAGCGAAGTCGCACGAAAATTTCGCGCTTATCTTGACCAAGACTGGAAGCGCTGGATGGTCGAATATCCGGAAATGGCCACAGCGACAGGCTTCCCAGACCAGAATCGCCGCTGGCAGGATGATTCGCCTGTAGGTATTGAGGCGCGTAAAAAACACTTGCATGAGAGCGCCGCAGCGTTGAAATCCATCTCGCGTGACGCTCTGTCCGCACAGGAGCAATTGGACTACGATTTGTACGCCGACCTGCTGCAAACCGCCGAAGAAGGTCTGCAGTACGGTGACGACCCGCTCCCATTCCGAAATGTCGTTCCGCAAAATCACTGGATGCCCATGACTCAGATGAGTGGCGTTCAGCAGGGAGCTGCGGAGACCATTTCTACCATGCCACAGCGGTCGGTAGCGGATTACGAAGATATTCTCGCGCGCCTCGAAACGTTGCCAAAATCCGTAGAGCAGCAGCAAGCGATGTTGCAGGAAGGTTTGCGTCGGGGATATACACCGCCCAAACTAATGCTTCGCGACGTTCCCAAGCAGATCGCTGATCTAATTCCCGCCGATCCGATGGCCAGCGCGCTGCTGCAGCCGTTCACGGAATTCCCCACGGAGATCGCCGCAGCCGATCGCGTTCGCCTGACGGATCGCGCGCGTAAAATATACACCGGCGCCGTCGCGCCTGCGTTTCAAACGCTACACGACTACGTCGTCTCTATATATTTGCCGGCGTGCCGTGAATCCATCGCCGCTACCGCGTTACCAAATGGTACGGCCGCATATGCCTTTCACGTGCGCTGGCAAACCACCACCAAATTAACACCACAGGAAATTCACGAAATTGGATTGTCGGAGGTAAAGCGTATTCGCGCGGAGATGAACAAGGTAATCGCGTCCGTAAGCTTCAGGGGCACCTTTCATGAGTTCACCGAATTTCTGCGCAACGACCCGCGCTTTTATTTCGAGAAGCCCCGATGACCTCGTCAACGGATATCGCATCGTCGCCAAAAAAATCGATCCGGAACTCGCGCATCTCTTTGGTAAGCTTCCGCGCTTGCCCTACGGCGTAACGCCCGTCCCCGATTTTAAAGCGCCGTCGCAAACTACCGCGTATTACCAGCCGGGCGCGCCTAGGGTAGGCCGCCCCGGCTACTATTTCGTGAACACCTACAATCTTCACGCACGGCCGAAGTGGGAAATGGAAGCGCTCTCTCTGCATGAATCGGTTCCAGGACATCATTTGCAGATTTCTCTCGCGCAGGAACTGCAGGACGTGCCGGAGTTTCGCAAGCACGTCGGTTATTCCGCATTTGTAGAGGGCTGGGCGCTATACTGCGAAAGCCTCGGTGAAGAGCTCGGGCTCTACAAAGATCCGTATTCCAAATTTGGGCAATTGAGTTATGAAATGTGGCGCGCTGTGCGCCTCGTCGTGGACACCGGCATGCATTCGCAGGGTTGGACACGCGATCAAGCCATTCAATTCTTCAAGGATAATACCGGCAAGACCGACCAGGACATTACTGTCGAAGTCGATCGCTACATTGTATGGCCCGCACAAGCGCTGGCTTACAAGCTCGGCCAGCTAAAAATCCGCGAGCTCCGTACCCAGACCGAAAAACAGCAAGGAGCAAAATTCGATGTGCGCGCCTTCCATGACGCCATCCTCGAAAACGGCGCATTACCTCTCGACGTGCTAGTGGCCCGGATGCATCGGCTGGCCAAGAATCCCGTCGATTAGCTGTATCACATTGTTCGATGGCCAATCGGTGCGTAACTCGCAAATGCCTGCGGAGAATGGTCGGCCTGCGAAACAAATGTTACATAAATGTAAGATATCAAACATATAGGATTGCTTGCGGTGAGTTAATATAAACAAATGTCTCTTTCTCCCCCATCGGAGCAACTCAAGGGAATTCGCTCCCGCTTGGGAATTACCACTCGTGATGTTGCGGAACTAAGTCACAGAATTGCCGAGACCGAAGAGAATGTTGAATATCAGATTTCCAATGCCTGGTTGACTCAGGTTGAAAACTCCGATTCCGTTCCCAGCATTTTCAAGTTGTACAGCCTAAGTGCAATTTACCGTATCAAGTTCACGGATCTTCTGCGACTTTACGGCGTGGATTTACAAAATATTAGTAAGCATCAATTGGCTGAACCCCTGCCACACACCCATCTGACAACGCTAGAGGTTTATGATGCTGAGCGAACGATGTCTTTCCCGGTTCGTTTTGATCGGTCTTTTGATATCGACAATACCAATCTCGTTTCTCGTATCGTGGAATTGTGGGGAGAAGTTCCAATCGCGTTGATCCAGCATCTTGATATAAAGCACAGCCAGTATGGCTATGTTGGACTTCAGGACTTGACCCTCTACCCGCTTTTGCGACCGGGTTCGTTTGTGCAAATTGATCCGCGCGTTCGCAAGATTCACCCGCAAAGGTGGCGCACTGAGTTTGACCGCGCAATTTACTTTGTCGAGCTTCGCGATGGATACGCCTGTTCGTGGTGCGAACTGCAAGATGGGCACCTGCTCCTCTTGCCCCATCCACTTTCTCCTTGCAGCGTCCGCAGATTAGCCTACGGTTCCGAGGCGGAGATCATTGGACAAGTTACGGGCGTGGCGATGAGACTTGTAGATCAGATAGAGCCTTCTCCTGAAGGCGCGGCAAAATTGCCAAAGCGAGTCTGACATTCGATATGAACAGCAATGACATGGTTGTGTTGACGTTCATCGGAATGGCAATACGGTATGGCTCCAACGCTTGCCACGCGCGTAAAACGTCTCTCTGGCATTCGTGCGAGGACTGTAAGTAAGTCTCCATTTGTTTCACTAGGTGATGAAGTGAAAGCGCGGTTACCTTGTAAAACACCTCCCGGTGCGCTCTCTCAAGAGCTTCGCCAGCTACCTTTGCGCTGAAGCGCGCCGCGAGTCCGTCATGATGATATCTACCAGTATTGTAGTCACGCGTCGAGGCGAGATAAATCAGTTGGCCCAAGTCGCCTGATATTTTTGCCAGCGTACGTCGCAGCAAATCATCGTAAGCTTCTTCAACCGGAACCATCGTGAGTACGTTTTTCATTTCGCGTTTGTTCGCCGGGTATCGCCAAAGATGTCTAAGAACGCCGGATAGTCGATAATTCGTTTCTTGCCATTGCAGCCGTTAAGACCTCATGAGTGTGACCCAAGCCCTCTGCCAGTCCATAAACATACAGAGAAAGTTGCCGCGCGCAAATCGGACCGCCCCACGCAATTAACAAAAATAGTAAACCGCAGGCCATCTGCAATACGGCAAAACTCAGATAGATTTTTACTTCTGTGTCGATTTGCAAATCGCTGCTGCTCCGCGAGGCCTTCGCGTGCTCGCGCATAATCCGTCGGATTGCTGCTGCGGTCCCGCGAACCCAGGTCTGCGCTACGAATTTTCGCTCCCGTTGGAATTGAGCTTTCAGTCGTGGGGAATTGAGCTTGGCTACGAAATCCCAATCGTCCCGACAGAATATCGTCAAAACAATCTCCCTGGGGCATATGGGATTTTCCTCGTCTGCTTCACCGCGTGCGTTGGTTTCGAAGGGTAATTCCGGCTCGACGGTGGTCTTGTGCCACTCTCGCCAGAACAACATGGCAAGTAGCAGACTCAGTACCACCGAACTTGCTATCGGAATCATCGGTTTATGACCTTGCCAAGATAGCCACGCGCTTCCCGCAACCGCTGCCGCGTCCGTTCCGCCGTTCGTTGATATTGTTCTTCGAGTTGCACGTTGGTCAGCGATTCCATCTGGGGCTGGCGGGACCACAAGGTTACAACCCACAGGCACAAGGCCAAATCATAAGATGCGGGGTTGAGATAGGACCAGAAATAACGGAATCTATCGCCTCCCGCTTCTGCGAATGTAAACCACATCACACTGGCAGTGATGAACAATCCGTAACCCAGTAAGACGCCGCGTAAATTACGCCCAAAAGGAATGGAATAAAACAAAAACAGCCCTACCAGAGCGGCGATTGCGAATGCCTGAACAGTGCGAAAGGATCGCTCGATCCCAATAGTCGTAGTTTCCGCCCACCATTGCGAATTATTTGAAGCTTCAGCGAGCCCTTTCGTTAGGGCCATGACAAATACAATTGTGAGCAATCGTCGCGCCATTCGAGCGGAGCCAGGGTAGGCTAATAGCCCTACGTGATAAATCTCGAAAACCACGCCACACCCTAATGCCACACCAATAAACTCGGTAGTCCAATAAACGTAGCGATACAGGTGGGCATTATATTGAAAAATGAGCAACCGCAGGAAGGATTGGAACAGGACAAAACTGATGTACACATAAAAAACGGGGTAGACAATCCAAAGTTTTGCGCGAATTCCGCGAAAGAGCAGAATCATTTCCAGCGCTAAGCTGCTCCACCAAATTGAATAGTCGAGAATTCTCATCGGCGGCCGGACCCCGTGCCTTGCTTTGCATAAAGCCTAGCACGTCAAAGGGAGAGACGCAGGCACATCTCTCCCCACGCACAGGTCCTCCTAGCCGCCTACACATACCACGGTCTGGGAACAGGGTCTCCGCCATCCACGATCAGCACTGCAGGAGTTTTTGATTGCGGGGTCATCGCTTGTGCACCATTGGAAGTAGCCTTCGACGCGTGAATGGAAATACCGCCGGAAACGAACAAAACTGCTGCAAAAACTCCAATTACTAGTTTGGTTATGCGCATGTATGCCTCCAAAAAGGATTAGGGTCTACGGATAGCTGGCTCGCGATGCCCAAGTTCAATCGAGCCATTGCTAGGCTAACGGACCGCCACGCCAGTGCTGTTCAGATTGTGCTTTTGCTTGGGATTACAACCAGAAAGCAAGTCATGCTCTGGCCACGCTTAAAGAGTTGCTGGGAAAGGCGGTGCGAAGACTAAAAATTGCAGTCCGAGAAAGCAAAGCTGTGAAAACTTAGTAGAACATCATTCGTCGCTCCACTGATCGTGGGCAAACGGTTTCAAAAACCACACGTTGACAGAAGGTCTCATAACTAGGCCTTTTCGCCAATTCCTCTCGCGATAAAAAGGGAAAAAATAGCTTGGCGTTGTTTTGCTGAAAAAGTTGCACTACTACGCTCGGCAAGGATGTACTTGGCGACTGCTGACGGTATGCAGTCGAAGGCGATTGCGGAACAGATGCTGGAGGCACTCCTGGTTGTCATGCCGAGCACGCACCAAAGTTTTGTTCCCGTTACCCCGTCAGTGCTAACAATCATGGTAGCCGGACTACGGTGCAACCCATCTTCGGTATGGCCGGATGCTCGACTTCTTTTGCGCGCCCGCCTTATCGCATGCGCTGGAGTACTTGGCAAATAAGGGAGGCTCAATGAGATCCCGGCAGCATTGGATATGTCAGAACGAGGCATGCGGGAGCGAATTTCTTGTAGTTTCACTCAGCAGACTTAACCAAGAATCCAATCCCCGGTGCACGTGCGGCAGCCTCATGAAGCAGGCTCAGCCTGAACCGCATCTCGGAGAACGCCGCTTGAACGACCCGGAGATGTTACCTGTGCAGGCGGAATTGACCGGAGACGTGCGAGTTGCTCGAGTGAAAAGTTTGAAGTCTTAGTTCAAAAATAGCTCAGCCTACGAAAGGTTGGAAGCGTAATGAGGTTTTTTAGTGTGTGGTGCTTGCTTTGGCATTTGCTGCGGTTGGAATTCTCGTACTATACGGTCCGCTTACCAGTGGCGAACCTTCGCCAACTGGGTACGTTTTGATCGGAGCGTTTTCAATTTCCCTGGCATTAATTTGTTTTTTTCCTGGGCAGTCTGCTTAAGAACACCAGTCACGATTAGCACTTCTCCCACAGGCATGCGGCGCAATGAATATGGAGACGCAGAGGTCCTTATGGAGATACACCGTAACTATTGCCGGAGGCTGAAGGAGGATAAATTTTCGTGCGTTATTGGGGGGCTAGGTAGGTGCGGACATCGATCCCAGAAATTCGGCGTTGGACTTGGTTTTGGTGAGGCGACTGAGCAAAAGTTCCATCGCTTCCACAGTAGAGAGCGGGCTGAGCACTTTGCGAAGAACCCAGATGCGGCTCAACTCGTCCGGCGGCAACAGAATTTCATCCTTACGAGTACCCGAGCGCTGAATATCAATGGCCGGGAAGACGCGCTTATCGGAGAGCCGCCGGTCAAGATTGATTTCCATGTTGCCGGTACCCTTGAATTCTTCAAAGATCACGTCGTCCATGCGGCTTCCCGTATCGATCAAAGCCGTGGCAATAATCGTCAGCGAGCCGCCTTCTTCTACGTGCCGGGCCGCCGCGAAGAATCGTCGCGGACGCTGCAACGCATTCGCATCTATACCGCCCGACAGCACTTTGCCTGATGGCGGAGTCACTGCGTTATATGCGCGTGCCAGACGCGTTACGCTGTCCAGTAGCACCACCACATCGCGCTTGTGCTCCACTAGCCTCTTGGCCTTTTCCAAAACCATTTCCGCAACCTGAATGTGCCGTTGCGGAGCTTCATCGAACGTGGAGCTGATTACTTCGCCCTTCACTGTGCGCTGCATGTCGGTGACTTCTTCCGGGCGTTCATCGATCAGCAGCACGATCAGCGCAACTTCCGGATGATTTACAGTGATGGAGTTCGCCATGCTTTGCAGCATCATTGTCTTGCCGGTCCGCGGAGGCGCTACGATCAATCCGCGCTGGCCTTTGCCAACGGGGCAGAGCAGATCAAGCACTCGTCCGGTCATGTTTTCTTTGGTGGTTTCCATCTTCAGCCGGCCCTGCGGATAGAGCGGCGTCAGGTTGTCGAAGAAAATCTTGTTGCGCGCGACTTCCGGGTCTTCAAAATTTACGGCTTCTACTTTAATTAGCGCGAAATAACGCTCGC
>CAXMLS010000496.1:0-3590 GCA_964194235.1 uncultured bacterium
GGCTTGAATTAAAATCAGAACGGCAGGGCGGTTAGTACGCACTCAGTTTATGTTGCCAGTCAACCGGGTGCAAGTTTGCGTGTTGTGGCGTGTAGCGTGAATAAGACGCCTGATTGCGATGATTCGTTACGTCGTTTCAGTGGCTGCTAGCGGTGGAATCTTTTGCGAGGTGGGGGGATAGGCACTTGTGTTCGGGGCCAAGCGCCTATCCGTTTGAGGTTTGAGAAGCAAATTAATAAATCGAAGATAGCGGGAGTGTGAGGACCTTTCAATCAGGGTTTTCCTGTAAGGGGAGATGTTAAAAACATTATCTGAGCCTGCGCGAGTTTAGTGCTCAATGCGCTATAGTGCCGCCGCAAAGCATTATAGTGAGGGCTGGCAGATGGAGGTTGCCACCCGATGCAATTTGGAAAATTTCACGCATGGGCTTTTATCGCGCTGGGATTGCTGCTGGTGGTGGTACAGGCAGTGTTGTTCTTTGCGCCGGATCGCGATGTGAGGAGTCCCGGAGAAGTTTCGGCGGTGACGCACAGAACGACTACGATGCCTGGAATCGTTGGTTGCGTAGCGCTGGTGGTGGGGATTGGGCTTTACATGGCGAACCGCAACAAGCCACAGGAATAATGCTTTAAGTTTTGAGGATTTTGTCACCGCCCCGAAGAGCGCGTCCGGCCTGCGTTTTTTACGAATACCTCAGCCAAGTAAGTAATGAGTGTTCTAGTGCGAGGGTTTCAGCGGACTTCAGCTTGCCGCTCTAGGATGCGGGATTGGTGTAGTGCTTCCGGATGGTTTCCAGGATGCGCGAGCGGCTCTCGGCAGGCGGCAACTGCTTGTTTTTTTCGATCAGCGCGATTTCATCGGCGACCACATTGTCTTTCACCGCTTCGCGAATCCATTCCGAATAATCACTCTGGTGCAGGTGATGCACCCAGGTGTCCTCGTCCACGCCTTCGGCGATCTGCGCGAAGAGATTTAAATTCTGCGCGCGCAGATTGAGCTTTCCTTCCGGACCGCGAAAATAAAAACTTTTGTCTTCGCCGAGTTCGCCGGCCGCGTACTTGCGCTTGTGACGGCGCAGCTCAGCCTTGGCAGGCTCCAGCGTGACGCTTGTCGCGGTGTTCGATGTGCCGTTCGATGCGGATAGCTGCCATACCAGCATCTGACCGGAACGAATCTCAGGGCCGGGCATTTGCGGGAGCGGCCAATTCTGCTTTGCGCCTTCGTTCACTTCCTGGATGACGGCGGCGGGATCGGGTCCGATGGCGATCACGCAGTTGACGGCCTGCAGCAGCGCGGAGGAAACGCTCTTCGGATGCACGGTGATCAGCGCGAAGCTGCCGAGGCTTCCGGGAACACTCAAACTGGCGGAGTCCAGCTCGGAAGGCAAAAGATGATGCGCTTCGTCGATAACAATCCAGTGAGGACGCCCGGTACGCGCGCGCAATTCCTGTAGGCGGGGAAGCAGGGCAACAAAGTAAGCAGGGCGATCGGCCAGAGGAACGCCCAGCATATTGATGCTGATGGACGTGGCGGGAGTTTTCAGCACCTCGAGGATTTCCGAAATACCGGGAACGCGATCGGCGCCGCCGAGCGTGACGAATTGCGCGAAATCGTCATAGTCGCCTTCGGGATCCACTACGCAAACCTGGTATTGATTTTGGATCAGACGCTCCACAATGGCGGTGACGATGGTGGATTTTCCGCCGCCGGACGGCCCCGCCACCACGACTTGCGTGCCGTACGGTCCTAGATGAAATTCTTCGCCGCTCTCGGTGCGGCCCAGAAGAATTTCGTGGCGTTTCAAACGCGGCTGCAGGCTGCGCAAATCGTCGGCAAGCAATTGCTCGATAATTTCTTCGACACCAGCGCCATGGGTTTTTACCGTTACCACATCGGCGCGATCTTTCAGAACCGGCAGGGCGTTGCCAACGGCTACGCTGCATTCGCAAATCCCCAGGAAGGCGTGATCGTTTTCGGCGTCGCCGGCGCCCAGAGTGTTGTGCGTGGAAAGCCCCAGTTCGTCCAACGCGACACGCACGCCGGTGCCCTTGTTGATGCCGGAAGGCAAAATCATCACCGCGTTTTTATTGAAGATGACCTGAAGTTCGAGCCCGAGTGAGCGAATTACTTCCAGCACCACCGATTCGTACGGATGCCAGGTCGCTACGATGCATTCTCCAACGGAAATAGGCTGAACCCCGCGGCGGCGCAATTCCTCCACAAACTCTTGAGGCGGTGGCGGGGCCAGCAGGCGCTTCTCGCCGGTCGCGGGGTTATACAAGAGCGCGCCGTTTTCCACGACCACCAGGTCGAAGAGCGATGTTTCTGGGAAAACGCGCAACAATTCTGGAAGTTCGCGGCCGGTGGCCAGTACCAGCTTGCGGCCGGAAGCCTTCACGCGCTTCAGCGCTTCCAGGGTGCTTTCGGTCACTTTACCGTCGTGAGCGAGGGTTCCGTCGTAATCGGAGATCAGACAAAAATAGCGCAAAGTTTTGGCGGTCCTTTGTCATAGATGCGGGGAATACAGAAAAGAGGCGTTATTACCCGCTCGCGTGAGCTGCCCGCGTGGCAATTCCATTTTGCCTGAGGAATTGCCTGCTGGAACGGGATTTCGATGAACAAGCGATTAAAAGTATTTTATATTGCGGTTACAGAAACCTGTTCTTTTTGGAACAGTTTCAAAACGCGCGGGCTGAGAAGATGGTATTCTGTAATAGCTGAGCACGAACGAATACCTCAAGCTATCGCTTGGTAGTTTCAACAAGCTCATCCGGAGAGTACATGAATCAAACTGCAATTGAGCAAGTGCGGCCATGGGACCGCCCGTTCTGGAAACCAGTGCGACGCAAAGAAGGAGTGTTTGCGTTCCTGGTTTTGATTCACGCGCTGGCCATTGTTGGCCTGATTTTGTTTCCGCTCCCTAGCCTGAAAGTCCTTGGACTGACGGCGATGTTTATCGCATTCGGCGGGCTGGGCACCACGGTTTGTTATCACCGCATGCTCGCGCACAAGACGCTGAAGACCAATCGCTTCATCGAGCAGCTTCTGATTTTCTGGGCGGTTTTCAATGCCTCCGGACATCCGGCGAGCTGGGTGGCGTATCACCGCCAGCATCACTCCAGCACGGACACCCCCAACGATATTTCCAGCCCGAAACAGGGCGGCTTCTGGTGGGCGCATTTGCGCTGGCTGTATCAAACGCCTCCCGCGGACAAGCAGCGCTGGGCGCCGGAACTGAATCGCGGCATTTACAAAATTTGGGGCTGGGCGGAAACACCGGTCATTATTTTGTCGATGTTTATCGGCCTCGCGTTGGGATTGGGCTGGATGGGCTTCTTCTGGCTGGGCGCGATTCGGCTTGTCTACACGCTGCACATGCAGTGCTTCGTGAACAGCCTGACGCATCTCCATCACGTGGAAGAGGGAGATTCCAGCAAGAACGTCTGGTGGCTGGGTCCTTTTCAACTTACGGCATGGGGCGAAAACTGGCACAGAAATCATCACACGCAC
Source organism: uncultured bacterium (assembly GCA_964194235.1). Taxonomy (GTDB): domain Bacteria; phylum Acidobacteriota; class Terriglobia; order Acidiferrales; family UBA7541; genus Acidiferrum. The sequence goes on from CAXMLS010000496.1 coordinate 3,511, forward strand.
GCCGGTTCGGCGCGCCTGGGGCTGCGCTGGTGGCAGCCGGACATCGGCTGGTATTTTATCTGGACGCTGGAAGCGATGGG
>CAXMLS010000497.1:0-5516 GCA_964194235.1 uncultured bacterium
CGAAGCGGGCGCCCGCTTCGGTGTCGGCTTCGCGGCCGGACTCCGAAGTGGTTGCCAAACCAAAGCGACGGACCTACACCGCTGAATATAAACAACGCATTCTGGAAGAAGCCGAAGTCGCTGCTACAACGCGAGGCGGACTCGGCGCCCTTCTCCGCCGCGAAGGTCTGTACTCGTCGCTGCTGACCTATTGGCGGCGAGAGCGGGCCAATGGAATCCGCGAGGCGCTGACTCCGCAGAAACGCGGGCCCAAATCCAAGCGCAACCCCATGGAAGAGGAAGTGCAAAAACTTCTTCGCCAGAATGCCCGCTTGACCGAAGAGCTGCGTAAAGCGCACATCATCATCGATGTTCAAAAAAAAGTGGCAGCGCTGCTGGGTCGTCCGATTCCGGAGCAGCATCCGGAGGAGGAATCCTAATGGCGGCGGTCAGAAAACTCGCCGCCGATGTGGGTACGCGACCGGCTTGCGAAGCCCTGGGAATTCCCCGTGCTTCCTACTACCGGGATCGCCGGGCCATTGCTCTTCCCGTAGTAGCCGCTTTGCGACCCTCGCCAGTACGTGCACTTGGTCCAGAAGAACGGGAAAAGGTACTGGCTCATCTGCACGGAGAACGCTTCCAGGATCGCTCCCCAGCCGCTGTTTATGCGACGTTACTCGATGAGGGCCAATACCTCTGCTCCATTCGCACCATGCATCGCTTTCTGAAACAAGCGGGCGAATCGCGGGAGCGCCGCGATCAACTCATTCATCCGCCCTACAAGAAGCCGGAACTGTTGGCGACGGCTCCCAACCAACTCTGGAGTTGGGACATTACCAAACTGCTGGGGCCAGCGAAGTGGACGTACTTCTATCTCTACGTGATCCTCGATGTCTTCAGCCGCTACGTCACCGGCTGGATGGTGGCGATGCGCGAAAGCGCGGAACTGGCCAGGCGGTTGATCGAGGAGAGTTGCAAGAAACAGTGCATCCAACCTGGCCAGCTCACCCTGCACGCCGATCGCGGCACCTCCATGAGTTCCAAACCGGTGGCATTTTTGCTGGCCGATCTGGGAGTCACGAAAACCCACAGCCGTCCGCATGTGTCGGATGACAATCCCTATTCGGAAAGCCAGTTCCGCACCATGAAATATCGGCCGGAGTTCCCGGACCGTTTTGGGTGCATTCAGGACAGCCGGGCGTTTTCACAGGGATTTTTTCGTTGGTACAACGAGGAGCATCGCCACTCCGGCTTGGCGTTGCTCACGCCGGCAATGGTTCACTACGGACAGAGTGCACTCATCCTCAAACACCGCCAGACCGTTCTCGATGCGGCTTATCGAGCTCACCCGGAACGATTCGTTCGACAAGCACCAAAACCAGCAGCGGTTCCAACGGAAGTATGGATCAACAAGCCGCCCAATTTAGAAAACAAAACTCAATAAACTCCAGAAGCATGTCTCAAAGTCGTTGACACGCGCCGACGACGGCAGTTCAAGCGGATCGGCTTGCAGCGGATACAAAGAATAGAACTCTTTCCCTGAGTGAGGGCACGGCAGGTCACGTCTGGAGGAGTCGGAAACCCATTTGGACAATAGATCTGGTCAGGGATATGTGCTTGCCGAGATCTCTGGATGCACGAAGCGCAGGCTTACATGGCGGTGTATGGTTTGCGATTAAGACTGACGCAGTTGTGTACGGTGTTGTTGAGCTCTTGGGTAAGCACATCCCTCCGCCTAACTAATGAAGAGTTACTTGTTGGGATCGAAGGCTTTGGAATTCGCCTTGGGCTGTTGCTGGAAGATCGGAATAAACAATAAGATCGATAAAAATGTCTTGTTTCTTTTCATTTCTTTTCTGCTGCACCGGAGCAAGAGAATAGCAGCTCATTCGGCCGGCAATCCGTCAACGTTTCCCGACGCGGTCATTGTAGAATCTCTCGGCCAGGCGCCCGACGGCTAGCAGGATTCCGTGGAGGAGAGCTTGTGGCCGGGGTGGGCATCCCGATATGTAGACATCCACGGGCAGGACCTTGTCCACGCCTCCAAGAGAGGCATAGTTCACACCGAAAATGCCGCCGCTGATGCCGCATGCACCAACCGCGACAACAACTCTAGGCTCAGGCATGGCTCGATACGTCTTCAACAACGCGAACTCCATGTTCCGCGTGACGGGACCGGTGACCAGGAGCATATCGGCATGACGAGGAGATGCGACGAACTGAATCCCGAAACGCTCGATGTCGTAGATCGGATTGTTCAGAGCCACGATCTCCAATTCGCACCCATTGCATGACCCCGCATCCACTTCCCGTATGGCGAGCGACCGCCTAAGAAGTTTTTGGATTTTTTCGCGCGCTTTCTGTCCAACACTCTCGACGCTGGCTTCGACATTGGACGAAGCGTGTTGCACCGCGCGCAACTCTCGATGTGTGCCGTCGGAGTTCAACGTATATTCCGCGGTAAAGACGAGGTTCCGGCGCTCCGGAGTTGCCAATTCAAATTCCTGGGTGATGCGCACCGCCTGATCGGACGACGCTTCTGCGCACAGGCCGCAGAACACGCAGAGTCCGTAATCGACGGTGACCTTCCGGGACTCGCCGTTATCGCACAACGATATAGCCCCGGTTGGACAAACCTCCACGGAGGCTCGCGCATCCTTCCACTTTTCAAAATCGAAAGCTGGCCGCCCGCGAAAGCGTTCGCAGATTTGAGCCGGCTCGTCCGGATACGTCGTCGTTACAATGCCGGTCCTGATGGTCTTCTGGATGATCTTGAACATCGGCTACCGGTCCGTTCCCGAATAAGAAAGATTGAAACTCTTGTTGATCACCGGAAAGTCCGCAATGATGTTTCCCTGAACGGCCTCGACCAGGGCGGGCCAGTTATTGAGCGATGGATCCTTGATCTTGCAGCGTTCCAGATGATTATCAGGGCCGGTGCGGATCCAATGGATGATTTCTCCGCGCCATCCCTCGACGGCGCTCAATGTGCAATGGTCCGGGGGGATGGGCGGAACGGATACACGGAACTCTCCGCGTTGGCTCTCCTCCGCAGCGCTCCGGATAATGCGAATGGATTCATTCACCTCGTCGATGCGGACCTGCATGCGGTGCAAGACATCACCGACCTGGTAAACCGGCACGCGGAATGCGTAGCGGGGATATGCCGCATAGGGGTGATCGCGCCGAACGTCCAGATCCATCCCCGAGGCGCGCCCGGCTACACCCACGATTCCCAAATCCCGGGCCTTGTCAGGACGAAGAACTCCGGTTTGCTCCAAGCGGTCGCGAGTGGATTCGGAGGAGTCGATCAGGGCAATCAGATCCTGAAATTCACCTGCGAAAGCATCCACTGCGGCGCGCAGCGTATCCAGTTGCGCTTCATCCCATGCCCGTCGCACGCCGCCGACGCACACCATGCCGCGCAAGAGGCGATTGCCAGTCAATTGCTCACTTAGGGTAACCAGCATTTCCTTCAGGCGGCTGGCATGGGAATTCGCTATGACGAAGCCAACATCTGTCGCGATGGCCCCGATATCGGCGACATGATTGCAGATTCGTTCGAGTTCCAGGAGGACAGTTCGCATCACCAGAGCGCGCAACGGTAGTTCCATCTGAGCCGCCTGTTCGACGGCCTGACAGAAAGCTGTGCCATGGGAAAAACTCGAATCCCCCGAGATGCTCTCCGCGAGAAACACGGCTTTGGGTATGGGCAGCTTCTCAAAGAGCTTCTCGGTGCCTTTATGGGTATAGAACATGCGAAGCTGCAAATAGATGATCGGCTCACCAGCCACCGCGAAGTTGAAATGGCCAGGCTCGATCGTTCCAGCATGAACCGGCCCCACCGGCACCTGAAAGACGCCTTCACCTAAAGCGGGCCGATAGATGTGGCGTTCGCCCTCGAACGGCGGTAACACCGTGTCGATGGGAAAGTCCTTGCGCAAGGGATGAACATCCGGCCAGTTATCATGCAGGGCGACCTTGCGAGGATTCGGGTGCCCAACCGCTTTCAACCCGAACCAATCCTGGATTTCGCGCTCTTGCCAGTTGACGGCCGGCAGTTCCGCCGAGAGCGACGGGAAATCGAGATGGTCGGGGCCAACCGGGGCCCGCACAATCAAGTAGCGCGTGTCGCCCTTCCGTTCGAATACGTAGTAGTTGAAGTAAACACTTTCCGCAGCACGCCGGTCTTCCGCGAACACGGTAACCAGTCTGGCTTCGAACTCGTCTCGCAGATATTGCGCGATAGGCCGGATGTCGGCATCACCGAGCAGAACATAGACTTCATCTTCGCGTTCCGCAGACATCGATTGAATCTGCGCGCCAAACTTTTGTCGAAGAGCCTCGAAGAACGCAGACATTGCTGGCCTCATCGTCCACTCGTCACAATTCCCACCGCGCCCTGAATTAGCTTGAACAATGGAGCGGGTAGCCAGAAACCCATGACAACGATCACCGCGGCTAAACCCACGACGGAGTATTTCTTCCAGGGACCGGTCTCGGCCGGAGGACGGCCCGGGTCCGGACCCAGGACAAGATTGGCGATGTGGATGAGGAATCCGGAAAAAATCGCCACGAGAAAAGTGATAAAAAGAACAGCTAGAACGAGATAGCCTCCGCTGAACGCTGCGCGCAGAATGGTGAACTCACTCAGAAACAAACTAAAGGGAGGCGCCCCGGTGACAGCAAGAGTTGCCATGAGAAAGGCAGCTCCGCTCAAGGGCATCGAATGGATCAGTCCCCCTTTTGCCTCGCGGAATAAATCGGTATTCAGGTATTGCTGGACATTTCCGGCGCAGAAAAAAAGCAGCGGCTTGGTAATGGAATGGAATGTCATGTGCAGCAGCATGCCCAGGATGCCCAAGGGTCCGCCGAAGCCGAGGGCAAGGACCATGATCCCGCTATGGTCAATGCTGGAATAGGCCAGCATGCGCCGGAAGCTCTTCTGCACGAGAATGAAAGGCACTGCTACTCCCATCGAGAGCAGGCCGAAAAGAATCAAGAGATGAGACGCAAACTGCGGTCCCAGGCATTTGGAACTTAGGATGTAGAAGCGTATGAGACCGTAGAGAGCGCAATTGAGCACCCCCGCGGCGAGCATCGCTGCTCCTGGAATCGGCGCTTCACTGTAGGCATCCGGCTTCCAAGTATGCATGGGGGCGATGCCGGCCTTTGTTCCGTACCCCAGCAGAATCAAAATGAAGGCCAACCGCATGGTCGGCTTGTCGAACTGGGCGGCATTTTTGACGAGGACGGACCAGTTCAGGCCCGCAAGCGTATCCGTTCCCAGGACCTGGTGAGCGGAATAGTAGGTCAAAATTGTGCCAAACAGGGCCATCGAGAGGCCGACGCCACCGATGATGGCGTACTTCCAGGCAGCCTCAAGAGAAGTATCACGTCCGTAGAACATAACCAGGAATACGGATGCCAAGGTGGTTCCCTCGACGGCGACCCAGAGCATTCCGAGGTTGTTGGCGAGAGCCACGAGAATCATGGAAAAAACAAACAGAGGTGTAAGAGCTGTCTCTTATACACAT
>CAXMLS010000498.1:0-2766 GCA_964194235.1 uncultured bacterium
GATGTGTATAAGAGACAGATCCCAAACAGATCCAGCTTGTGCCGCACTCCGGCAGTTGCTCCGCTGATGGCGAAGACAAATGTGCCGACCAGATCAAGCAGCTTTAAAAATTGCGATACCAGGATGTGCTCATTCCCGAGCATAGATAATTACGAAGATAGCTTGTTTGAGGGCCGACCGCTCATTTTCCGCAAAGCATGGACCATTTCAAATAAGCAGGCGACTACGGAAGCGTGCCGGCTCATTGAGTCATTCGGACTCTCCAAGACAAAGGCCTCCCGCAAATATGCCATCGCATCGTGAAGAGCGTCCAACTGACAACTAGCGCTTTACACCTCCGCGCTGGCAACATATAGTTTCTTCTCTCGTCAATCCCCCCATGATCCGTGCCTCCTCCTTGAAAGTAGTCGCCCTGTTTTGCCTGCTGCTTCCATTCGCCTATGGCACGCCTGCGGAAGACCTCAAGAAAATTCATCCCACCGGCTACGTCACTGATCTTGCGGGAGCCATCGCCGCCGATACCAGGGAGCGTCTCGAAGCTCTGTGCACCGAGCTGCAACAAAAGACCGGAGCGCAAATGGCCATCGTCACGGTGCATTCGTTCGATGGCCAAAGCCTGGAAAATTACGCCGTGGACCTCTACAAGCAACTCGGCGTCGGCGGCAAGCAGGACAATCGCGGCGTGTTGTTGCTGGTCTCCCCCGACGAACGTAAATATCGCGTTGAGGTTGGTTATGGACTGGAGCCGGTAATTAACGACGCCCGCGCTGGCGATACCGGGCGGTCCATGGTTCCGTTCCTTCGCCAGGGCAATTACAGCAGCGCCATCGAAACCGCCGCGTGGCAACTCGCCAAATATATCGCCGATGACCGCGGCGTAACGCTCAGCGGCCAGCCTCCTGCACGACAGATTCGTCGAAGCAATGGCGAGCGCCGCAGCGGTGGCTTCCCCACTTGGCTGATCGTCAGCATCGTTTTATTAATTTGGCTCTTGAGCCGATCCGGCTCTTCGGGGCGACGCGGCGGAGGCTGGTGGCTCCCCGGCCTGTTCGGCGGATGGGGCGGAGGTAGTTGGGGCGGCGGTGGATTTGGTGGTGGTGGAGGCGGTGGCGGAGGATTCGGCGGATTTGGCGGCGGCAGCAGTGGAGGCGGCGGCGCTTCGGGCAGTTGGTAGCCGCGCCTGATGACCGTGCGGTAGAAACGCAGTAAGGAGTCACAAAGATATGCTCTCGACGGAAGCGAAACTGAATGAATTTGTGCATCGCTTGAAGGAAGTTGCGGCCACGAATCTGGAATCTGTAATTCTTTACGGCTCTGCCGCTAGGGGCGATTATCACCCGGAACATTCGGACTTGAACTTACTCTGCGTCCTCGGCTCGCTCACCATTGAAGAGCTTGGGCGGGTCGCGCCCGTTGTACGCTGGTGGAGCGCCGAACAAAAGGAACCGCCGCCGCTTTTTTTTACCATGGAAGAGTTGCGCCACTCCGCCGACGTGTTTTCCATCGAGATACGCGACATGCAGGACAGCCGCCGCGTGCTTTACGGTAGCGACCCCATTGCTACGATTCCCTTGCCCACCAACCTGCATCGCGTGCAGGTAGAGCACGAACTGCGGACCATAGTGTTAAAGTTGCGCAGTTCGTATTTTCGCGCGCCGGGCGATGCGCAGGCCTTGACGCCCGTTTTGCGGAAGTCCTTTTCTGGGGTGTTGGTACTGCTGCGCCACGTGATAATTGCTTTTGGCGGTGAGCTGAAAGGTGACTCTGCAGCCGCGCCTCGCGATATCATTAACCGTGCCGCGGCTCTGACGCAATCAAATCCCTCGGCGTTTGAAGACGTGCTGCGCTTGCGCGAGGACGATACTTCTCACCGGGCGCACGCGGAAATTGCCCACGTGTACGGAGCCTATCTGGCCGCGCTGGAACGAGTTGTGAGCGCGCTCGACAAGCATTTGCCTAAATCGGAATGGCAACGTAGCGGCAAGCGCATTCTTGAATCTGAATAAAATGAGGAGCACATGAAGATAGGAATAGTGATTCTGATTATCGTGGTAATTCTTGCGTTGCTATTCGGCAGTTCCTTTGTAACCCGTCGCAACCAGATGGCTATCAAGCGCGAAGCCGTAAATGCGGCTTGGTCCCAGGTCGATGTCGTCCTGCAGCGGCGCGCCGATTTGATTCCCAACCTCGTAGCCACCGTCAAGGGTTACGCCGTGCAGGAACAAATCGTTTATGGCGAAATCGCGAAGGCCCGTTCCGCATTGCTCGGCGCGAGCACTCCGGCGGAAAAAATCGCAGCCAACGGACAATTGGATTCGGCGCTCGGCCGTTTACTGGTCATCGTGGAAAATTATCCGCAATTGAAGTCCAATGAGAATTTCATGCGTTTGCAGGATGAACTGGCCGGCACGGAAAATCGCATCGCCATTGAGCGCCGCCGTTACAACGAAGTTGTGCAGGACTACAACACCTACATTTCGTTGTTCCCCAACAGCCTCGTCGCCAGCATGGCTGGATTCCAGCGCAACGACGCTTACTTCAAAACCGAGGCTGGAGCCCGCCAGGCACCCAACGTCAATTTCGACTACGGCAAGACTCCCGGCGCGGCTACAACTCCAACGCCGACTCCAACGCCTGCGCCAGTCCCGGCGCATCCGTAGTCGCGCAGCAAGGACCAACGCGACAACATTCGAATGCCTATATCATTCGAATGTACTTTATGGTAAATACTTAAAGTAATACTTTAAATGTCGGCATGCCGACATT
>CAXMLS010000499.1:0-2865 GCA_964194235.1 uncultured bacterium
GAGATGTGTATAAGAGACAGGACATTGATTATCTTTGCGAAGTTTGCCGCGTAGCGGTGGAAGCGGGCGCGACGGTTTTGAATTTGCCGGACACCGTGGGATACGCGGTACCGGAAGAGTATGGCGAAATGTTCCGGCTCGTGCGGGAGAGTCTGGGCGATGCGCAAGGTATCACGCTGAGCGCGCATTGCCATGATGACCTGGGCATGGCGGTGGCCAATTCGCTGGCGGCGGTGCGTGCAGGCGTGCGACAGATCGAGTGCACCATTAACGGAATCGGCGAACGCGCGGGAAACGCGGCGCTGGAAGAAATAGTGGTGGCGCTGGCGGTACGCAAGGAAAGCTTTGGCGTGACGACCAACATACGGATGGAACAGTTGTTCCCCAGCAGCCGCATGCTCACGGAGATTACCGGAGCGCAGGTGGCGCCGAATAAAGCCGTGGTGGGCGCGAATGCGTTTGCGCACGAAGCGGGCATTCACCAGGATGGAATCATCAAGAATCCGCTGACTTATGAAATCATGTCGCCGGAATCGGTGGGCGTGCCGTCGCGATTGATGGTGCTGGGAAAACATTCGGGACGCAATGCGCTGAAGCTTAGCTTGCGCGATCTGGGATATGAGCCGAGCGACGAAGAGTTGGCGGAAGTGTACGCACGGGTGACGGCGCTGGCGGATAAGTCGAAGCAAGTCCGGCCGCGGGACTTGGTGGCGATTGCGCACGAGGTGCTGCGACGAAAGTCGGCGGCAGTGGCAGCGGATGCTACTTCAGCGGCGTGAGTGCGCGACGCGGCTATTTACCTGTTGAGTTTACAAGCAAGATAATGAAGCTGCCGGCGGCGCAGGCGGAGTAAGCTTTCGATATTGTTGTGGACCGGGGATTTCCATGAAAAAAACCATCGTGTTATTGCCGGGGGACGGCATCGGGCCAGAAGTGACCAGGGCTGCCGCGGCGGTGCTGCGCGAATGCGCGCACGAATTTACCCATCAGTTTGAGATGCAGGAATTTCCGATCGGCGGCGCGGCGATCGATGCGACCGGCACGCCGCTTCCTGCCGAGACGCTGGCCGCTTGCCGCAAAGCGGACGCGGTATTTTTGGGCGCGGTGGGCGGCGCGAAGTGGGATGCGCTACCGGTGGGGAAGAGGCCGGAGAGCGGACTGTTGGAGCTACGCAAAGGGATGGGGCTGTACGTAAATGTGCGGCCGGTAAAAGTCCTGGAGCCGTTGCGCGGAATTTCGCCGCTGAAGCCGGAGCGCCTGGGCGATATGGACATTGAAATTGTGCGCGAGCTGGCGGGAGGAATGTATTTTGGCGAACGCGGCAACGCGACGGAAAAGGGCGCGGAGCGCGCGTGGGATACGGAATCGTACTCGACACCGGAGATCGAGCGCATCGCCACGTTTGCGTTTGAGCGCGCGGAAAATCGGTCGCGGCGGCTGTGCTCGGTGGACAAAGCGAATGTGCTGACGAGTTCGCAATTGTGGCGGCGCACGGTGTCGGCGATGAGCACGGTTTATCCATACGTGAAGCTGGAACACATGTATGTGGACAACGCGGCGATGCAGTTGACGCTGAAGCCCACGCAATTTGACGTGATGCTGAGCACCAATATGTTCGGCGACATTTTGAGCGATGCGGCCGCGGCGCTGGTGGGATCGATTGGACTGGTCCCCTCGGGGAGCTTTGGCTCGACTGCGCCGCTGTTTGAGCCGATACATGGTTCGGCGCCGACCTTGGTGGGGACGGACGCGGCGAATCCCATTGGGTCGATTTTGAGCGCGACGATGATGCTGCGCGACGCTTTTGGACTGACGCTGGAAGCGGAGTGGGTGGAGCAATCGTTGCTGCGCGTGCTTGGCGGCGGATATCGCACGCCGGACATTGCGGAGCCTGGCGCACGCGCGGTGGGCGGCTCGGTGTTTACGGAAATATTGCGCGAAGAGATGCTGCGGACTCTGGAACACGCGGAACGATATGGCTGGGGCGTTTAGGCTGAACGGTCGTAATTTTTCGCCACACTTCTTTTAAACCATTCGATCAGGTTTGATTCCTGGCGGCACGTGGTTGCGGAGTTGGGTGCGTAGCATTTAGGTTGAAGATGCCGTCGGCTAGGGTGTCTCTTCGACCGCCGGGCAGTTCAACGTTGTAACGCTGTAGCTCCATCCCTCAATAGACAAAACTGCGCCGGCATGCGGGCAAAGATTTAGTTCGTTGCTGGGAGAATGTTGGCGTGTCGAGCGACTTCCTGCCAGCGGCCGTCCTGCTTCATCCAGATGGCGGTGAAGCGGAGATGTTCGGTTTTGCCGGCGTTGGGCATTTTGCCGCCCCAGACTACGGTTTCACTTCCGGCCAGGATTACGGTGTCGCCGTAGACACGCGCGTACTCAACCTGGCGGTCGTAGGAAGTGATGACCAAAAAGCCGGATTCAACCATGCCGAGAACCTGCTTTTTGTTCACGAACTTATTTAGAGGATTGGTGACGACGAAATCATCGGACCACAGAGAAGCCAAGGACTTGGGGTCTTTGTGAAGAAATGCTTCCAATTCCGCGGCGCTAAGACGGCGCACCTCCTGGTCGGCGGAGCGATCCTGTTCGGATTGGGCGGGTGGTGTTTGACCCTGTGCGATGACAGCCACGGCAAACGTAAGCAAACTCAATAGGATAGTTTTGTACAATTTGAGCCCTTATCTTTCGGAAATTGGGAGTTGGTCGTGCTCCTGGAAGCGTACTTTATCCTTTGCCGCCCAGCGGGTCTAATGATTGTTTTCGGATTCGATGGGATTTTAAAAAAGCAACGGCAGTTTCAAGACTCAAGTCAAATCCAACACTCAAGTCAGACCCAAGACCCAGGTTCGAGGTTCA
>CAXMLS010000500.1:0-2011 GCA_964194235.1 uncultured bacterium
AGATGTGTATAAGAGACAGGTATAGTCCTACAGTTCCGTCTGCCAGCTGAAAATAATCCAGGAAGTCGCCGCCCACGCCATACAACGGTTGGAATTCGTGAGCGATGGTTACCGGCCCCGATCGCAATACCTCAGCGGGCAACAGCACACTTTGAAGCGCGCGTGCTTCCTCAAGCTCCTCCTGGCGGAGCGATTCAATCGCGCGAGCTTCGATGACGGACGGTATGGTGATCATATTTTTGATGGGAAAGCCAGCACCGCGAAAGGGGGTTGCGGTAAACAAAGTTTAGCAAGTTCGCACGCGCAGCCCGATGCAAAGATAGAGGTTGTTTCCTGCGCACGGTATTCCATTAGGAACTTGCTCCGTCGTGCCAGGTTAGCCAGACTCAAATTATGAGAGCCCTCGCTGTTCTGCTGGTCGCGGCCGCGCTGCTTTTGGGCGCGTACTATTTTTATTTGAGGAAGCTACCGGTCACCGATGACGGCACGGCGCCCACACAAGCGATCAGTCTTACCGGTGTGCGCAGCGATCTGTTGCGGATCGCGCAGGCAGAGCGCACCTTCGTCGCGACGAACGGACATTGTGCGCCTCTCGACGAGCTAATTTCTTCGAGCATGCTAGCCATGACGAGGACGGAGCGGGATGGCTACAAATACTCGGTGGAGTGTTCGAACGCGGAGTTCAACGCCGTTGCGCGCCATGCTGCGGCGGCTGCAGATTCGCCGATCCGCTACCCGAATCTAGCTATCGATCAAGATATGAACGTTCACGAAATGAAGTAGGTAGAACTCGCTGGGACTTCTCCGACAATTACTCTGCGTCGCTGGCTACACCGCAACATTTGGTTGGGCATCCCGATTCAATCGGGCGGGCCGAGGAGCCGTGTTAGAATTGTGGCCTCCATGCACCCGGCAATACCTCACCTCATCGAGTTGCAACGCATCGATCATCAGATTGGCGCTCTGCGCGCCGACCTCGAAAGTTACCCGAAGCGCCTTCGCGACCTGGACGCAAAATTGATCGGCGCACGCGCGGCAGTGGCCGCAGCGAAAGAAGCGCATACCAACGGATTGAAGGAACGTAAGAAATTTGAGCTGGACGTCGATCAGTGGAAAGATCGCGCCCGCAAGTATCGCGACCAAAGCGGCGCGGTGAAGACCAACGAAGCGTACAAGGCTCTGCTGCATGAGATCGCCAATGCCGAGGAAGAAGTTGCCAAAGCGGAAGACCGGCAACTGGAAGTGATGATGGCCGGCGAGGAGTTCGACAGGCGGGTCCGGCATGCCGAGGCGGACTTGAAAGAAGCCGAGCAAAGCGTTGCGGTGGAGCGTAAGGAAATCGAAACGCGCCGCCTGGAAAAACAAAAACTGGGGGGTGCGGCGATGGCGGAACGAGAACGCATAATCTCCCCGGTGCCCGACGATCTGCGCGAGTTGTACGCGCGCATCGCCAAGAGGCATAACGGAACCGCGATGGCGGAAGCCCGCGACGGCCAATGCAAGGGTTGCGGAATGCGCGTCTTGCCGCACATTATTCAGGAACTGCTCCAGGAAACTAACGAAGAGATTTACCGCTGTGAAAGCTGCGGCCTGATTTTGTATTCGCTGGAGCCGATCCCGGTGGCCAATCCGGGCGCGAATGAGTCCAACAGTCCTGCTACGCCTGCATTGAATTCCTGATGATTCGCCGTCTAAAAACTACACGCAGCGCCGGTTTGTTTGCGGATGTGCGGCCTGAAGTGGAATCCCCTCCAGTGGCATACCGGGCAAATATTGATGGGGGTTCGCGAGGGAATCCCGGTCCGGCATCCTATGGCGTGGTTGTGCGCGATCAACACGGCGAGATTGTTGCGAAGCTAAAAAAGTATATAGGTCGGATGACTAACAATGTGGCGGAATATTACGGTTTGATTGCGGCGCTGGATTATGCGCAGTCGAGTGGCGTGCGCGCGTTGCGCATCGAGAGCGATTCGCAGCTACTGGTGATGCAGATGCGCGGGCAATACAAGGT
>CAXMLS010000501.1:0-3848 GCA_964194235.1 uncultured bacterium
AGATGTGTATAAGAGACAGGAGTCTTACTGTGTAACGCGAGGTTGATATGGCAGACAAAAAAGAAGTCATCGTCCGGGTAAAGCGCCAATCGTCTCCGAAAGAGCCGGCGCGGTGGGAAGAATTCCGCCTGCAATGGCGTCCGTACATGAACGTGATCATTTGCCTGCGCGACATCAGCGAAAATCCCATCACCCGCGATGGCAAACAAACCACTCCGGTTTCCTACGATTCCAATTGCCTGGAAGAAGTTTGCGGCTCCTGCGCCATGCTCATCAATGGCAAGGCGCGCATGGCCTGCTCCGCGCTAGTCGATCAACTCGAGCAGCCCATTCGCCTTGAGCCCATGTCAAAATTTCCCGTCGTGCGCGATCTCGCCGTCGATCGGCAGTTCATGTTCGAAAGTCTGAAGCGCGTGAAAGCCTGGATTCCCATCGATGGCACGTATGATCTCGGCGAAGGCCCGCGCATGGCGCCCGAAATTCAGGAAAAGGGCTACCCTCTTTCGCGCTGCATCACTTGCGGCAATTGTCTGGAAGTCTGCCCGCAGGTGAACGAGCACAATCCGTTCATGGGCGCGGCGATTTTCAGCCAGGTGCGCTTATTCAATATGCATCCCACCGGCAAAATGCACGCCAAGGAGCGCCTCGCCGCGGCGATGGGCAATGGTGGGATCGAAGACTGCGCCAACGCTCAGAATTGCGTGCTGGCGTGTCCCAAGGGCATTCCGCTGACGGAATCGCTCGCCGAAATTAATCGCGAAGCGTGGAAGCAATCGCTTTTTGGCTGGCTCGCGGGCTAGTTGCTCGCTGCGTCACAAACCTTATACTCGAGAACATTTCCATCCCGCACGTGCCGCTTTCCGATTACAATCTGGCGTCGCTGTTCACGCCTGGAGAAGAAATGACGCGCGCACTTGTACTGGCTGTTGGTTCGATATCTCTGCTGGCGATCGCCGGCTTGGCCATTTCCGCTTCTTCCATCTCTGACAAAGCCCGCAAGCTGCATTTTTCTTCCATCATTGTCGATACGCACGACGACACCACCCAGCGCCTGCTCGACGGCAAATTTGATCTTGGCGATCGCGCTACATCTGGCAGCATCGATATACCGCGTATGAAAGAAGGCGGCCTCGGCGCGATCTTCTTCTCCATCTGGATACCCAGCAAAGTCACTGGCCCCGAAGCGGTTCATCGTGCGCTCGATCAAATCGATGCGGTGCGCGAACAGGTGCGCAAGCATCAGCGTGATCTCACGCTCGCCACAACCGCCGCGGAAGTTCGCGAAGCGCACAAAAAAGGCCAGATTGCCGCATTGATCGGCGTCGAAGGCGGCCACATGATCGACAGCGACCTGGCCGTCCTGCGCTCCTACGCCGCGCTCGGCGTTCGTTACATGACGCTCACGCACAGCGGCAACGATGAGTGGGCGGATTCTTCCACCGACAAAGCCGCGCACAATGGCCTCACCGACTTTGGTAAAGACGTGGTCCGCGAAATGAATCGCCTCGGCGTGATGGTGGATATTTCCCACGTCAGCGATAAAACTTTTGCTGATGCTTTGGCGGTCAGCAAAGCGCCGATGATCGCTTCGCACTCCTCCTGCCGTGCCATTTGTGACGCGCCGCGCAACATGACCGACGACATGATGAAAGCGCTGGCCGCAAAAGGCGGCGTCGTACACATCAACTATCACGTTGGTTTTCTCAGTCAGGAATTTCGCAACGCGGAAAAAGCCGACCCCAAAATTAACGCCAGCATCGAGGCGGAAGTAAGCAAACGCTGCGGCGACAATGAAGCCTGCCAACTACTCGAAGGCGATCGCATCACCCGCGAGTACGTCGCGCAAGGCAAATTGCCGCGTGTGGACTATGAAAAAATCATCGAGCACATCGATCATGCGGTAAAAGTAGCCGGCGCCGATCACGTTGGTCTTGGTTCCGATTTTGACGGCGCCAACATGCCGTACGGCATGGAAGATGCCACGAAACTGCCATACATCACGGAAGCTTTGCTGAAGAAGGATTATTCCGAGAGTGACGTGCGGAAGATTCTGGGTGAAAATACCCTGCGTGTCATGTCAGAAGTGGAACGCGTGAGCCGCGAATTGAATGCCGCCGGCAAAAATTAAGCCGGTCGTTTAGTCATAATGGCAAAGAGGGAAGGGAAATGAAAAAATTCGTATTTTTGAGTACCGCCGCGATGCTGTTCCTAGCCGCGTTGCAAATTTGCGCGCAAACGCCCGGTGCAGGTCCGGCCAAGCCGAAGCCGAAAACATCCACGTCATCCAAGTCCGGCACCGCGAAAACCGCAACAACAGCTTCCGCGCATTCCTATGATCGTGCGTTGCTGCGCCCGGCGCTCTTAAAAGACAAAGCTCCCGAGTCCTATCAAGTTAAATTCACCACGACCAAGGGCGATTTCACCGTGACCGTGACGCGTGCGTGGGCACCGCTCGGCGCCGACCGCTTTTACAATCTCGCGAAGCATCATTTTTATGACAACGCCAGTTTCTTCCGCGTGCTGCCCGGCTTCGTGGCGCAATTCGGACTCAGCGCGTATCCGCCAGTTAATGCCGCGTGGTCCAAGGCCACGATTCATGACGATCCCATCAAGGAAAGCAACAAGAAGTACTATCTGACCTTTGCCACCGCCGGTCCGAACACGCGCACCACCCAAGTGTTCATCAACCTCGCAGACAATCCGCGGCTGGACGGCATGGGTTTTTCCGCCTTCGGCCAGGTCACGGAAGGCATGAACGTGGTCGACAGCTTATACGGGGACTACGGCGAAGGCGCGCCGTCTGGCGGTGGCCCGGATCAAAGCCAGATCGAAAAGCAGGGCAAACCATACCTGGACAAAGGCTGGCCCAAGCTCGATTCGATCAAGACGACGACGCTGACGCCTCCGCCAGGCGGCGCAACGCACAGAACGCTGCCATTGAAGAAGACCGTTAAGAAGCCGTAAGACTCTAATTGGCTCGACGAACGCGACGCCCAAGAATCAACATTTCAAATGATTTTCATCGAATCTTTAGCATCATCTTTGTTTGACAGCCGGATTCCGTCATCGTACTCTATGGCCTCGATGAACACTTGTTGCCAGATGCTCTGTTGTATGTGCGCATGCAACGCTGCGTGTCGCATGACCCACAGCTCTGGCCAGACGAGTTTCCGAACTTAGCGCAAGAATACTAAAAAGTTCCGAAGCCCACGTTGCCAGAGTCCTGGTGAACGTGGGCTTTTTGTTTTTAGCGACACATTTCAATGGTGAACGTCCATGGCGGAAGTTGCGGATACAAAAGTCACGGAAACTAAAGCCCAGCGCGTCGAGCGTCTAAAACGCTCCAAAAACGCCTGGGATCATTTTGATGAAATTCAGCAATTTGCGCGCGATGGCTTCGACTCCATCCCGCCCGAATGGCTAGGCACGTACTTCCGTTCCTGGGGCGTGTACACCCAGGGCGACGGTGTTGGCGTAATCGGCGGCAAAAATGGCGAAGGCAAGGCCATGCCGTTTTTCATGGTGCGCATTCGCATTCCCAATGGCCTGATGCGTAGCGATCAGGTCCGCACGATTGCGCGTCTCGCGGAGCAGTACGGCCGCGGTGTTGCGGACATTACCGTGCGTCAGAACGTGCAGTTGCACTGGGTCACCATCGAGTCGCTCCCCGAAGTTTTGCAAAGCTTGTGGAACGTGGGCCTCACCACTACGGGGGCGTGCGGCGACGTGGCGCGAAACATCACCGGCTGCCCGCTTGCCGGACTCGACGCGGAAGAAATCATCGACGCCGCGCCTCTCGCGCTGGAAATCGATCGGCAGCTGGGCGGAAACGCCGAGTTCTATAACCT